>NZ_JBDGAB010000007.1:0-67794 GCF_040910705.1 Blautia sp. RTP21359st1_E11_RTP21359_211015 | reverse complement strand
CGTCTGCTTCATCAGATTTACCACTGAGGATTGCACTCCATCCAACTCTCCGATTTCTTTTTCAATTTTTGCGGAGCAATTTGGACAGTCCAACCCTTTTAATAGAAATATGCGTTTCATGATAATCTCCTTATAATTTGTTTAATTGTTCAATTACTCAACTATAATATTAAAAAATATTATTTCTGCCAAAGATGCTCAAATCCCTTGTCAATAATCTCTTTCACATGATCATCTGCCAGCGAGTAGTAAACTATCTGTGCTTCTTTACGGAATTTTACCAGATTCGCAAGGCGTAATGCCTTTAACTGATGCGAAATTGCAGATTTTGTTACCCCCAGTAGCACTGCAAGATCACATACACACATCTCACTCTGTTCTAGAGCGTGTAAGATTTGTACTCTAGTTCCATCTCCAAATAGCTTAAACAAAGAAGCCAACTGGATATAATCATCTTTTGGCTGCATCTTGGATTTCACATCATTCACAATATCCTCATGAATTACATCGCAATTACAAATATAAGACGTTTTTGGCATATATTCACCTCCAAATAATAATAGTTGAACAATTACTCAACTATTATTATACTTATTTTTAAATTCATGTCAATAAGCTGATGTTAGTTCCCCATAAATTTTACAATTAAAACCAGCTCTTTATTCTTTTCTTAATCTTTTTTCCCAGTATACCGTTTTGGCTTTCTTGTCACACTTCCTGTTAATTCCAAATTTGTAACGCTGAGTTTATATGTAATTGTCATGGTTTCCATATTTTTTAGAACACATACCATTTCATTCGTTAATTCCGGCAAGCGTTTTAAACACGGAAGTTTCCTTTTGGCATTTGCATATACATGTCTTGCGTCAAAATAGAACTGATTATTTGTAAGAATAGATTTTTTTGCATTCTTATAAAAATCCTTGGTCGAAAGTCTTGTCTCCACTCCTGTTAAATGTAGAAAGTGATCTATTGGAAAAGAAACTTCAAAATATTCATCTCCACAAACATACAGAAATGTTTTACCTGCCAAATTTTGGAAATATACGATTTCCGCCTCTGTAATACCTTGTCGTATTGCGTTTTTCTTATCTACCTTTGTTGCCACTTATACCTCACATGCAAAAAAGAGTGTGGCATTAAACCACACTCTTCTGAGAATTACTTTTGTAAAAGAGTTTTCTGCTGGTTGTCAGCCTCGGTACCCAGTTAAGATACCCATAACGACGTGAAAATCATTAAGTCCCCCACGTGGACTACAGCTTTATCCAAGCTGCCAGGCTCGATGCCCAGTTAAGACATCTAATGAGATGGAAGTTTACCCTGCTCCATCTGCAGCCCAACTTTTAATGATGCTCTTTCATCGAGAACATTTCTGTTCTTGCTTTTATTATACTCAATCATAAAAAAATCAACACAGATTAGCAAATTTTATTATATTATTCCGATCCGATCTTCCAAAGGTGTAAATAAGGTGTAAATTTTACGTTTCTATCCAAGAAGCCCAATAAAATCAAGGCTTTTGCCCCGTCCCTTAAACACTGCCATGACATATAAATAAAATTTTTATCATATGATTTTCTCCTTGTGTTATTGAAAGATTGTGTAATTTGAACCCTCTATGTTCTCAATCACTTAATGATATATTTTGTTCCTCTGCCTTTTCCTTCAACTGCAATCACACCCTTTTTCTCCATAGCTTTCAGTAATTGTGTTGTTTTTGATTTGCCAAATGGGACATATGGTGCAATTTCACTTATTGGTTTCAGCATCGTCTTACTTAAAAATTTGTAAATCACTTTTTCGTCTTCGGTTAAATTGACATTCATTTCAAATATCGGTAGTACAATTTTTATAGCATTTTCTGACACTTCAAATTCTGGTTTTATCAAACTCTCTACATACAGTTGTTTGATTCGTGTAATTCCTGTTCCAAATATCTCTACTAATCCCAGTCTGTAAAATACATTTGCAAGATTTCTATTTCTTAAAATAGATAGTTTACCTGATAAATATTCTTCTGCCGTTATTCCAGCCGGCAATCCACCAGGAGACACTACTTCTATTCTATCATCAAACATAGAAACTCTGGTGTGTGAATTAATATCCCATACCCTATGAATCAAAGCATTTGCAATTGCTTCTCTGAAAGCTGCTTCCGGTATTTTCTCTACCATCTTTCTGTCAGCCCCCTGTATTACTTCATATTGGTAATAATCTCTAAATACAGCAAGTGCTTTTTCATATATTTTTAAAACCGATATATGTTCAAACGTTACTCTTTTTTGAATAATACTAATATTCTCACCGAACTTAACAATATCAATTCCTGAAAAATGATTTTTATCTGCCAAAAGTCCCGCTGCATTATTATAACCATTTATATTGTCATACAGGTTCAATGTCTTTAAAGTATCTTGATTGAAAGTTTCAATGTAAATATTTTCTTTCAGTTTACACTGTAAAATTTTAAAAGATAGCTCCTGATCTTTACAAGGTAATTCTTCGAAGCTAATATTTTTTCCATCTAATACAAGCCTTGAAAATTCCAATGTATCTACCTCTATCGTTGCTGTATCATTTCGTTTGTATGCTTTTGATTTATATAAATACGGTTTTTGAAGACCACTTTTTACAGTAAGTTTTATCGTCTGGTCATTATTCTGTATTTCAAGTGTATAGTTTGGTTGAGGTGATATACTGTCATTGATTTTATTTTCGATATCCAGACAGGCCTGTTTTACATCTGGCAATCCTTTCACATTTCCATTATCATCAACCCCAAAAAGAATTGTTCCACCATTGTAATTCGAAAAGGCACTAACTGTTTTCAAAAAAGTATTCGTAATCGTTTCCTTGAATTCTAATATTCTTGTTTCATGCATAGTAATCGTTCCCTTTCCAACCATAATGATTATATTATATGCAAAAATGCGCAAAAAATCAATCATATTTTTTTACGATTGATTTTTTAATTGATTTTGAGTGTAGTATTATTTTTTGACCAACTGAATTATGACAACTTTTTTAATTATTCCGATTCGGTCTTCCAAAAGTATAAATAAGGTGTAAATTATTTGTTTCTATCTAGAAAATCCTACAAAATCAAGTCTTTCTCGCCATACTTTAAATGTTGCCGTGGCATACGAAAAGTACTCGAATCATTGTTTTTTCTCCTCTCAAATTGCCTTGAAATGCCGTATTTTGCAAGGTTTTATCAGCATTTCAAGGTATCATAGTTTTCTTCTCATTTACTACATTTTTTGCAAAAAAGTGCAAAATGAAGCAAATCACTTCCATCTGTAATAGTCAAATCGTAGTCAGTTTAGGGGGTGCAGACTACTGCTCAAACAAATTTCCCAACTTAATTAATCTTCTAATATCTTTAAAATGCAGTGCTAAAATCTTTCTTCACTTTAATCATTTAACTGCATTACATGAACATCCATATCCAATATTATAGGAACATACATAATAAAATACATTCAGTGATTTCTCCGTTATTTCGGATAAAAAATGCTGATACAGAAACAGGATGGAATGTGCAGATTCTAAGGTCAGTATGGATAATATCAGCAGAAATAAGGTATCTGCTGTTGAACAGAAAAAGTTTCAAAATAAATCAAAAAATATTGATGAAGTCTACCAATCAGTGTTTTTTCGTTGTATAATGTTTTTGTCGTACAGGGTCACTTTCCTTTGTAATGTTTTGGGTCAAATTCATTATACATCAGAAAGTCCTGTACGATATTTTTTTATGAAAAAGTTGTAAAGTGGTGATCATTATGAAAAAAATAGAGAAAATTGGAAAAATCCCTTCAAGTCCGTAAAGTTGTTATATCCTCCAGTGCAATCGTTCAATCCTTTTGCAGAACGGACGAGAAATCCCTTAGAGTTCATCATGTCGAAATCTATGGGGTGGTTCCTGCATTCATGGAATGAAAAATATACATACTTTTTTTGTTTCGTTGTCCTTAAAATATCCGCACATATCGTAATGCCCCGTCTCAAAGGTAATAAGCCTTAATCCATATTTTGCGGCATTAATTTTCATGCTCTTTTTCATGTCATTTGCAAAATCTATAAATTCCTTGGAATTTTTTCCCATAGTCATCTTTTATTGTTTTTCCCTGATATTTTCTGTATAGTTCTTCCAAAACGTTTTCCTTTCATATTCTGAACTTTTGAAATGATGTCGCCATTGATAACATTTTTATTATACAGGAATGAGGCAGTAATCGCAAACACAATCCACAATACAAAATGATATTCTTTTTTTCTGGATGTTTCTGTGATATACTTATACGCGATCGTATCAGACCGGAAAGGAAATATTATGTTACAAAAATTATATGTTTTTTTCAGGAAAGAAACCGTTTTGTCAATTGCAGTGATCCTGGCGCTTCTTTCTATGTTCTGGGTCAGACCGGATAAGACTTATTTTACTTATATCGATTTCAGGACTCTCGGGCTCCTCTTCTGTTTGATGGCAATTGTAGTTGGTTTGAAGGCTGTTGGTGTTTTTGATATACTTGCCAAAAAATTGCTTATGGGAACATCGGGAACTGTGGGTGTGATCAGGCTGTTGGTACTCTTATGTTTCTTCCTGTCAATGGTGATCACCAATGATGTGGCATTGATTACTTTTGTTCCTCTTGCACTGATCATTGTGCATAAACTGCCAAAGGGGCTGGGCAATTACTGGCTTCTTAAAATAGTAGCCATGCAGACAATCGCTGCTAATCTCGGAAGCATGCTCACACCAATCGGAAATCCGCAGAACCTTTATCTATATGCCAGAGCAGGGATGTCCGCGGCAGAATTAATAACCCTGATGCTTCCCTATTCCGCCACAGCACTTATCCTTCTTCTGATATGGATACAGGTAGCCGCTGCCAAAGCACCTCACGTATGTGGTTCCGAAAAAGATAAAACTCTTTTGGGATTCTCTGACAGAAAAGAACTTAACATGGAATACCTGGCCGCTTACCTGATCTTATTTACAATCTGCCTGCTCACTGTTGCACGTATCATTCCATACCAGATTCCTCTTGTATTGGTTCTTATATATATGCTGCTAAGAAACAGGGAAAATATAAGCAGGGTGGATTACTCCCTGCTTGCCACCTTTATCGCATTATTTATTTTTATCGGAAACCTTGGAAGGATTCCGCAATTCAGCAGTTTTCTGGAAAGAATCATGGCAGGAAGGGAAACACTTACTGCTGTTCTTGCCAGTCAGATTATGAGCAATGTTCCTGCTGCGCTTCTTTTATCCAGCTTTACAGATAATTACCGGGCTTTAATTGTCGGAACCAATATTGGAGGTCTCGGCACTCTGATTGCATCCATGGCAAGCCTGATAAGTTTCAAATATATTGCAAAAGAAAACAGGAATCTGAGAGGGAAGTATTTGGGAATATTCACAGCCTCCAATATTATATTCATGATATTCATGTTAATATTGTATTTTTTTCTTAGATAAAGGTTTTCCCGGAATTACAAAAGCTATAGCAATTCTTTCTTCGCAAAAAATTCTCCGCGGCACTCTCCCATCCTGGAAGAAAAGCCGCGGAGAAATAAATATATTTTCGGTGCCAATACAAAGATTATTAATCTTTACACCACTTTACAACTTTTTCATAAAAAAATATCGTACAGGGCTTTCTGATGTATAATGAGTTTGCTCCAACAGCAGATATTTTGTTTTTTTAACTTGTACTAAATCTTGACATAGGACCAGTTCCCAGAACCAGAAGTCGAACACCATTATTTTCTTTTCCGTAAATTTCAGGAATATCATCCACTTTTGGATTGACTTTATAAAAAGTATTACTTTTATCTGCACCTGTTCTTTCCTCGATCAACCTTCTCATTTTACTGATAGGCGTAATACTCTCCAGTTCTTCCTCTGAAAAACCCAGTGCAAGTCCAAGATTTGCATCTAGATCCACATCTACAGCAAATACTTTTTTCCCTTCTTCTGCATACAGCCGTGCTAATACTGCAGATATCGTGGTTTTCCCTACTCCGCCTTTTCCAGTTACAGCAATTTTCATCTGTTATCTCCTTAAATGCTTCTTACTCCACTTCCTCCAGTTCTGTTCCTTCTGGAAGAATATATCCGCAGTTATCACATACTCCATCCTCTGCAAGTATCCCGTCTTTCACAAAGGCTTCAATGCCTCCCGGTTCATGACAGCGTGGACAATCTAATTCCCGTATCTTTTTCTGATTTCTTACATCCTGGCAATTGGAAAATCCAATTTTACCCATAGTGATTCCTCCATTTTTATTCCATATCAATTTGTCTTCGCAAAAAAGTTCCTACCATACGGGAAAAATTGCTGATATTACGAATATAGGCAAAGTCTTTTCCATAGATTCTCTTTTCCACGGAGAGTTCTTCTTCATTCCCTACAAAAATACCAATTACGAAAATTCCCTGATTTCTGGCCCGACGCACCTCATATGCAGTATCTTTCACAGCTCCTTCTCCGTCATAGATCTTGGGCTGGCGGGTTCCTGGTCGTTGTATGCTCATATCACAGGGTTTTCCATCACTTAATACGATTAAAATCTTATTTTTTTCCGGTCGCTCCATGAGAGAGGAACAGACGGTTTTCAGTGCAAGCCCATCTCTGTTATTGGCATATGCCCGAAATTGAAAGATTCTTTCATTTGTTTCACTTGGATCTTCATAATCCCGAAATCTCTGAAGTACTGTATATCCCCAGAAAGCACAGTATCCTGTCACCCGATGAGGAATTCCTGCCCTGGCTTAATGCTTCACTGATAATATATCCCTGCGCCGCTACCTGAGCCTGTCTGCCAGCTTGGGAACCACTGGAATCAATCAGGACATCTATTACAAACTCAGAATCTTCTGATCTCTTTTTTCTATTAAATAACTTGTCATCGTCTGTTCTTCCAATTTTCCATAACCTTTCAGGAACAAGCTGCCCTGCATCAGATCTGCTGACAAAATCATCCTTTCGGATTATAAATGCCCGTTTCAGTGACTCTGCCAACACAGAAATATTTCTTTTGATGATCCAGTGATTATTTCCATAATAGGCTTTATTTTTTTCAAACTGCAGCTGTGAAAAACGGTATTGATTATTTTATATCAAAGGGTTCTGTAAAATTCCATCTGTAAGATACAGGATACAGTTTTTGTGGATTCCTGTACAAAATTTCCGGTTGACTCTGGCCTGCTCCGATTCACTTAGATACGATTTTCCGTAATTCAGTTCCACATATTCCCGTATCCGTCGCACTGCCTGTGGATTTATATTCTCCGAGTTTTCCGGAACTTCTTCATTTTCCGGAGAGAAATAAAATCTTTTTTTCTTTTTGTTTCTGATATCCAGACTCATCATCTTTTTTTTGAGATTAGAAAGATATTTTTGAATGATGTCTTCCATCTGTTCATCCGTCATGCATTCCTGCCACGCGTCATTGGCCAATGCCATATCCGGTAAATTCAGAATCTTCTCCAGATTTCCATTCCTTTTTTCAAAAGAGGGATCCAGAACATGATTATAAATCTCATCTATCACGTTTATGACCTCTTCCGTATTTTCCGCATCCTTCAGAGAAAGAATCTTGTACAATACAAGCTCTGCCTGTGGATCCTTTCCCTCATCGTCTGTGTTCTCCAGCACATGCCTTATATACAGAAGCCTAATCCTGTGAATCAGGTCTGTTCCAGCTTTGTCTGATACCTGCTCTTCCTCGGCCTTTTCCAATTCTCTGAACGCCTGTTCTCTGATTTCCTTTGTTCCCAAACGTTTTCGAATGGTAAACCGATTCACTGCAACATCCATGCATAATCCGGCAAGAGGCAAAAGCATATCTTCTCCAGCAGAAAAATGTAATTTTTTCATCAAATACATGCCAAGTTTCTTCTGATCAAAATATCGTGCAAAGGCACCCTGCTTCACTGCCTCATACAGAACCGTTTGTTTTGAATAAACATATTTTTCTGTATCCGGTTCAAATTCCATATCATAATCACCACTGACTGTCCAAAAAAGATTTCTGATACGATTGCTGATCTCCAGACGATGTTCTTCCAGTTGTTCCGCCGGCCATCTGACATCCTCCATACAAGCTTACCCCCATATATCTTTTCCGGTCCAGGAAGATGGGATTCTGGTAGAAACCACATCTTCTACGATCTCTTTTTCAAATACATCAAAACTTTTATTTATGATCCCCATCTGGATTGCATCAATTGGAGAAAGTCCGCTTCTTGTTGCTTTTACAGCAGAAACCAATCCTCTCAGGTCAAGAGATTTTGTTGAGATTTCTCCATGATAAGCTTTGATCTGCAAATCCAGAAACAGTCCTGCAAAGGCTTTCAGTGCACTTTTTTTCCCATCTGGAAAATGTTGTCTTAATACAAAAAGGACACTATCCTCATCCATTTCAGGCATATCAATTACCATAAACCTTGAAACCAATGCTTCATTTAGCTCTCTGGTACCTGCGTAACCATAATTCATCGTGCCGATAAATCGTGTTGCCGGATGAAGTAAAATCCTGTTATATCCTGAAATATCAATTCTGCGCCGATGATCCAGTGTGGCATGCAATACAGAAACCGCATCATTTTTTGCCATATTGATTTCGTCCAGGATTCCAAATCCTCCAAATTCCGCGCATTGGTAGATGGGGCCTTTCCGAAGGCAAACCTCATTATTTATAAAGGTATCCGTTCCGATCAGATCGGCACTGTCTGTATTTATATGAAAAGAAATGTCGTATTCCGGTCTTCCGAATATCCATGCCAGTGTCTCGCATAGTACATTTTTTCCTGTAGCTTTCGCACCGGAAAGTAACAGGTTATCTCCCTGAAGAAGCGCTGCTATTGACATTTCCAGAATCTTTTTCCCATAAAATAGGATATCCGGTTTTTCTACCCGTTCCTTTACCTGATCCTTTACCTCATAACGCATGTGAAAATCTCTCAGTTCTCCAATCAGTTCCTGCGCTATCTTCTGGTCTTCTAAATATTTTTCTATTTCTGTCCAATGATTTCTCATGAGGATTTTCCTTTCTTTACAATTGGTTATACCAAATCAGATAATATTTCTGTTTACTCAATCTTCAAACTTTCAATCCTCCAACTCACAATCCTAACTTCTTTACAATTTCTCCCAGTGCACTTCTTACAGGAGAATCTTTCGGAAGCCGTATGATCGGCTTTCCAGCACAGTCATACTGATATACCTGGTCATCATGTGGTACAACCCCTAACAGTTCCAGTCCCTGATTTCGGATTTCTTCCAGAGTTCCGGCATCCAGTTTTCCATCTGGAACACGATTCACGATCAATCCGGTTTTCTGTGGTTTAAAGTTTAACTCCTTCATCAGCTTTGCAATACGTCCGGCCGCCTGAACACCTCTTCTGGAACAGTCACTTACAAGAATCGCAACTTCCATCATTGGCAGGATTCCTCTGCTGATATGTTCCATACCTGCTTCATTATCAACCACAATATATGGATAATGGCTTTGCAGTTTCTGAACCTGGGTCTGCACAAGACCATTTACAAAACAATAGCAGCCCTGTCCCTGGGTTCGCCCCATTACCATCAAATCATAATCATCTTCTTCTGCAATTGCATCGGAGAGACGCATTTCCAGATAAGCCTGTTTTGTTATTCCTGTCGGAATCTGATACCGTGGATCAACTCCTGCACGTTCAATCTCTTCTCTCAGTTCTCCGAGTGTAATCTCCGGTTCAACGCCGAGCACTTCATTCAAATTCGCATTTGCATCTGCATCTACAGCTAAAACCGGATGTTTTCCATTTTCACATAAATATTGAATCAACAATCCACAAAGGGTTGTTTTCCCTACACCGCCTTTTCCTGATACAGCAATTACATGTCCCATGTTTTTCCTCCTAAAATTCTGAACAATCTGTTGACTTTTTCTTTAAATCTCATTATAGTTGTTACTATATAAATTACAATAATCAATCTGTGAGATTTGTATGGCTACTCAACACATCAGAAAAATTGTTGAGGAATCATATGATACCAAATAATACAGGAGTATATAATGTCAGAAAAAACGAGAAAACAAGATCGCCGTACCCGCTATACCAGGCAAACCATAAAAGATACGTTCTTAGAATTATTAAAGCAGAAGAGTTTTACAAAAATTACAGTTACAGAGATCTGCAAAAATGCTGAAATCAACCGTGGCACTTTTTATCTTCATTACTACGATATCCATGATGTATTATCAGATATTTTTAATGATATGACTCAGGATATGTTAACAACTGTAGATCATTTATTCTGTCTAAATCAAAAAAGCTGTTCCTATCCGTTCTGTCAGAAAATACAGATGGAATCACAATACAGGGCACTGTTTCTGGATGATGCAATTGCCCCCATTCTTCTGGAAAAATTAGCAGAAAATACAAAAGAAGGCTATGTGACCTGGCTTATGTCACACAGCCTCCTGACCTTTGAGCAGGCAGAATCGGTTTTTTATTTTCAAATGAATGGCTGCCTTTCCATCAACAGACTGATGCTACGCAATCACTGTAATGACTGGAAACAGATTCAGACAACAATTGACAAATTTATCAAAGCCGGACTGGAAAGTTTTCTGATCCATGATCAGAGGGAAGAAAATGCTTCCGATAATTTTTGCAGCAAAATTTCTCCAACTGTTACCGCATCTTCTACACTCAGATAATGATCGGCATGATCCTGAAGAAATATTTTGCCAGATACAGGAAATTCTTCATCTGCAAACCATATCTTTAAAGTTACCGGATATCTTGGCAGAACTGGAAAAACAGCACACAAATCCGCCTTTGTCTCTGTGAATTCTGCACCCAGGTTTTTACATGCTTTCTGAATTTTCTCAGGATCTTTATCCTGCAAAAGCTTTTCCAGTTTCTGCTCTGCAGTCCGATCAAACTTGGTTCCTCGAATCAATCCATCTTTCAGGTTACCAAAAGTAATGAGCTTCTGTGAACCTTCTGTTCCATCGGCCATATCCAGATAATGCAGCAATGTCAGATAATGCCATTCGTCCATATTTGAGTTAATACGAAACTCAGGGAGTTGAATTTCAATCGTTTCATAAAAACTCAGTACTTCAAGCACATTTCGACTGCTATGAAAAACAGCCCCACTTTTTGCAGCAAGATCCTCTCCGGAACGATTTTGCAGCCGTTTTACTGCTGCCTGCAACATTTCCTGAAATGCACGATTTTCTGTTTGATTTTTGTATTCCATAAGCTCTCCTTTGTGAACATTTATAGTATCATGTAATAATCAATGTTTATACAAGGATTTTAGTATTCTCATAAATCTAACTTTGTCCGGATTCTCTTTTATCCATTCCTGGACAAAACTCATTATCTCAGTCATAGTTTCATAGATTTGTCTACGATCAGCATATTATACACTCCTCCGTAAGTTTCATTACTGTGTTGACTTTTCCTTTAAATTTCATTATAGTTGTAATTATATTATTTACAATCATCAAAATAATAAATATGCACAGTTTCTCAACACATAAAAAAGAACTGTTGAGAACTTGAAATGTTTTAGACAAACCAGAAATATTTTTGTCTCAAAAATGTGAAAAAAATCATTATATCATACTATAAGGAGTTTCTTATCATGAAATATTCAACAAAATTAAGCGATACTGTTCATGTGATGGTTCTGATTGCTATCAACCAGGAAAAATCTCTCTCCAGTGCCTCAATTGCAGAAAGTGTCCATACAAATCCCGGCTTTGTACGCCAGCTTATGTTAAAACTAAAAAAAGCCGGACTTATGACCAGTGTAGCCGGACATGCCCGTCCTTCTCTTTCAAAACCAGCAGATCAGATTACATTGCTGGATATTTATAAAGCAGTTGAAGGTGAGAAGCCGCTGCTTCATTTAGATACTCATACCAACCCTGATTGCGGCGTTGGCATTAATATTCAGTTGTCTTTACAGGAATTCTATAATGAAATCCAAAAAACTGCTGAAGAAAAAATGAATATGATTACTTTACAGGATATCATAGATACCTATTATCAGCGAACATCAATCCTCAATATCTCCCCGGTTAGCCATCACGGTTAAATTTTCATCCCAATTTACGGAAAATGTTCCTACTACATCCGGTTCACCTTCCTTATGACCGGATTCAGTTTTCCCATAAATACTTCCTGCACAGCCGGATCAGGATTATCAAATCCTGCATCTATGGCTATCTGCATTTCTCTGCGTACCTCTTCTGGTGTTGTGTTGTACTTTTCTGCAATCTTTTCATTTATTATGAGTGTAGACATGCACAGTTTACGCTTTCATCTCGGTAATTGAATTGCCGAGGATTCCTGCGTTTTATCCTAAAAAATTATACGGGACAGACTTTTTCTTCTCTTATCCAGAATATCCGTCTGTCCAGAGCGGCGGAAATATTAAAGCAGCCTGATCGTTCTGTTACTGCTGTCATGGAAGAGATCGGTTATTCCAACATTACGCATTTTTATAAAATTTTTGAGAAAAAGTTCCATATGACACCAGCGGAATACTGAAATACTTTATAAGTCCTGTATGTGTCTTATCTGTATACAGTAGAAAAGAAAAAGCCTTATAATATTACTGCAAATGATATGTCCCTCAAATATGATTTTTAGATTGACTGTTCCTTAAGGGGCTATATCATTTACGACAAATATTATAAGGCTTTATATATTTTTACAGTTTCATAGCACTGCGGATGCAGTTCTCAATATATTCTTCTCCCAAATCTGTATTCAGGCTGAGATCAAAGTTTCCGGCTGCACCCCACATACGGCGGGTGTAATAACGGTAGTTATCTGCACGGAGTTTTTCATTTTTCTGAACCGTAGCTTTGGCTTCTCCCTCGGAGATATTCTGTCTCTGTGCCACTCTTCTAATTCTGCTCATAAGAGGCGCTGAAAAAAATACTTTCAGACAGTTTCCGGAATTTCTGAGAACGTAATCTGCACAACGGCCTACTATCACGCAGTTGCCTTTTTTCGCAAGATTACGTACAACCTGACATTCTGCCTCGAAAATTTTATCCTTCGGCGCTTCATCCTGCATATCCGCATTCAGATACATCTGATTAACCAGATCATAGATGAGACTGTTTGTCATGATCTCTTCGTTTTTCTTGATGAATTCCGGTGTGTATCCGGTGGTTCCTGCTGTCATCTGGATAATCTCCGCATCATAAAAATCATATCCCAACTTTTCTGCAAGAATCTTGCCAATATCGTGGCCGCCACTTCCAAACTGTCTTCCAATGGCGATAACATTTTTTCCATAGGTTCCTGCTGTCTGTTCTTTTGCTTCGTTCTCGTTTTCTGCAGATACGCTTTCCGGGAAAATCATATCTTTCAGGAATGCAAGTTTCTTACCGATGAGTCTGGCGATAAAGCCTACCAGAAGGGCAGCAATAACGGTACCTTCTCTTACACCATCCAGTCTTCCTGCAAATACGAAAGAAAGTACAGCAGCGATCACTGACATGGATACATCAAAACAGATCTTGGTTGTTCCGAAATTTGTTTTCCATGTAAGAACAATAGCACGGACAAAAGATTCTCCCGGAAGCATGACAACGTCTGCCAAGACCTCCATATATACACCTACGCCAAGAATCAGACATCCGATGAGAAGATATACAATCTTCATGATGTACGCTTCCGGATTGACCCAGGAAAAAAGAATCATGGTAAGATCAATAAAATATCCAAATATGATGGATACCGGAATCTGAAGGATGTGCTCCAATTTAAAGTTCTTTCTCAGGATGATCAACTGCAGTACGATCAGAAAGATACTGAAAAAGATGGTAAAATTTCCAAGTGTAAATGGAAAATTAAGACTTAATACGTAAGGAATTGATGAAATCGGGGATGTTCCTAGGTTTGCCTTTGTGATCAGACTGACTCCCAGGGAGTTTACAAACAATCCCACCAGAAATATTAAATATCGTTTTAGTTTCTCCATTTTTTATTTCCTCCTCATTTCATATCTGCAAGATTTCGATAGATCCGGCAAAAAATATCCATAAACAACTTCTGCTCTTCTTCGGAAATACCATTTAATGCAGTTTTTTCTATTTTCTTAAAAGCCTCCTCCACAAGCTTCTGATTTTTCTTTCCGGATTCTGTCATAAAAATATGAAAAGTACGACGGTTTCCATTGAGCATTTTTCTTTCGATCAGACCTTTTTCTTCCATACGGTTCAAAATGGACGTTAAAGATCCTGCCTCGATGAGGCATCCTGCCGCAATCTCTTTCTGGCTGGCACCATCGCGATCTTTCAGGTAATCCAATACTTTGGGCTGTCCCAAGGTAAGGCCTGTGTCTGCCAGCTGTTCCATTAGTTTTTTCTGGACAGTCATATGGTTTATCATAGACAGGTAGTGAAATGAATCATCCATTTATTATTTAGCTCCTTCTTTTATCATATAAATAGTTATAATTCAAACATTTGGAATTATAACTATGTTTGTGGTGTATGTCAATAACTTTTTCACCACTATTTTCCTCTTCTATTTGTTTGCAAAAAAAGCCATAAGATTTTCTTTTCAAAATCTTACAGCTCTTCTATCATGTTGCATCCCAAACATCATCTATATTTACATGTAATATCTGCACAAAATCCCATGGGTTATTTTCGGGTTATTTTCTAACCGCCTATGCCTTCCAGACCTTGATTTTACCGGCTTTTTGAAGAATCTTTCAAAGAGTGCCGTGGCAGATGAAAAATATTTTTATCATTGTTTTATTTCTCCTTGATTTGCCCGGAAATGCCCTGTTTTGCAATGGATTTCGGGGATTTGTGAAATGTGTGTTTTAGCTGCCATCTTGGCAAAATGGGGCAAGATTAAGCAAGTTATTGCGTGATCTTATCATTTCCAAGCAGAATACCAAACAGAGCATATCCCAGCATTCCTGCCTCATATCCTGTCAGTGTAAAGGGAAAATAGACATCTTTTTCTTTTACAAGTTTACATAGCAGCCTTCCTGCAAAACTCCCACCTGCGGTCACTACGAAGAAGGTAACCGGAAATATCACAGTATCTGCTTTAATACTTGCCCGATAAAAAGTATAAAACAATGAGATTGGAAGTGTAAAATTCATAACCAATGCCTGAAGTCCTTCAATTCCCTCTGGGCGGATCAGTTTTTTCTCTCTGCAGATCATCCCAATAATAAGCATTATGATCACGAGTAAAATTACTTGTGATAAACTCACTATTGTTCAGCCTCCCGTACCTGTTTCTCAGCATTCCACTGCTACTTTAATCACACCATCTCTCTTATTTTCGAACAATTCATATGCCTCTTCAATCCTGTTTAACGGATATGTATGCGTAATCAGCGGTTCCGTGTTGATCTTACCTTCTGATATCAGCTTCAGAATTTCTTCGCAATCGCAGCCATCCACTCCACCTGTTTTAAAAGTGAGATTTTTACCATACATATCTGGGAGTGGTAACATCTGCGCTTTATCGTAAAGCGCAACCACTGTCACGATTGCATTTGGTCGGGCACATTCCCACGCCAGTTTAAATGTCGATTCTGCTCCGGCAACTTCAAGGACTGCATCAGCTCCACCATGCTCACTATTAGTCTTAACAAACTCTTTACAGTCTTCCGGTGAAACAGTAAGAATCTCCGGATAATGCTCATTAATAAAGCGAATACGTGTCTCGTCCTTTTCACATATAATGATCTTCGCTGGATTTTTCAGCATAACACTAAGTAAAGTACATATTCCCGTTGGACCGGCTCCAATGATTAGTACAGTATCTTCCTCTGTGATTTCAGAAATACGTGCTGCCCAATAACCAGTAGCAAGAACATCTCCTACCAGTAAAGCCTGTCTGTCCGTAACACCTTCCGGGATTTTATTCAATCCCTGATCTGCAAAAGGAACCCGGACATATTCTGCCTGTCCCCCATCGATACGACAGCCAAGTGCCCAGCCACCATTCTTGTCGGTACAATTGTTTACATATCCTTTCTTACAGAAAAAACACTCTCCGCAAAAGGTTTCTACATTTACAGTCACCCGGTCTCCCGGTTTTACATGCGTCACCTTAGAACCGACTGCCTCAACAATACCTACCATCTCATGGCCAACTGTAATTCCCGGGACTGCACGCGGAACACTTCCGTGTTTAATATGCAGGTCACTGGAACAGATGCTGGCCAGTGTCACCTTTACAATGGCATCTCGTTCATGCATGAGCACTGGTTTCGGTTTTTCCATTAGTTCAAATTTTCCCTTTGAAACATATGTATAAGTCAGCATTATTTTGCCCCCATCTATTAGAATGTATACTAGTAAAATATCCGGTACGGAACACATCTGTTCTTATACCGGATATTTCTGATTCTATTTTGTATACACTGTTTTACCTCTTGCTATTACCTCAACAAGCTGCAGGTCCTGATCCAGGATACAAAGATCCGCATCATAGCCCTCTTCAATCTTTCCTTTTCCATTAAGGCGAAGGATTTCTGCCGGATTGGATGTTATTGTTGAAAGTGCAATTTCCAACGGGATATCCGCTTTAAACACACACTCTTTAACTTCCTTCAGAAGGCAGCTGGACTGTCCAACGCCCATTCCAAGGAATTCGCCATCACTACTGTACATCGGAAGGCTTCCCTGTCCATCAGAAGAAATTGTCATGCGGTTAGGATTTACTCCTGCATCTAACATCCGTTTGATACCATTACATACTCGTACCTCATCACAGATAGTTTCCCAATAGTCAATATCTTCATTTCCGGTAAAATCTACTGCTCCGCCTTTCAGCGCATATTCCATTGACTTGCAGAAAAGCAGCTCATTTCGATTGATATGTGTTGGCAGTATTTGAGAAGTCGGTATCTCTGTCTCATCTACCACCCGTTCAATAAGATCTAAGCATCTCGGACTGTCACCAAGATGAACATTTACAATACCAGCTTTCCCGGAAAGAACACCACCAAGTCTTGTATCCGCAACGACACGTACAAATTCCTCAAAAGTCGGCTGTGAAGACCGATGATCGGAGATCGCGATTTCTCCAGTTCCAATGATTTCCTGAATCATCATAATATCTTTCACAATACTGTCAGTCAACGTACGAACCGGAATCTGATAACTGCCTGTATAACAGTATGCAGACATTCCCTGCTCATTCAATCCTTTTGTCTTTGCAACCAGTGCACATATATCACGACCGATTCCATCTGTTCCAAGGCAGCCAACAACTGTTGTTACTCCAAACTTCGTAAGTCCTTCCATAGTTGCTTCCGGAGTACGATTGGCGAATCCACCTTCGCCACCGCCTCCGAGTACATGAACATGACTATCAATGAATCCCGGAGTTAAAAGTAACCCCTCTCCATTGATCATTTCTGCCTCAGAAAGAAATCCGTCTGCGGATATAGAACCTGCATCTTTAATCTTAACAATCTTATCATTGATCATAAGTACATCTTTTTTCCCCAGATGCTGTGGAGCATAAACATCAATATTCTGAATTAATTTCATCATAAATCACTCCCAATTATCCAATGCATGTTTTAGAATCCAATTCCAACTGCAATAAGAACTGTAATGATTGCACCAATCATTAAGACGCCAAGGAATTTCCACATGAATTTAATCCAATTAGACCACTCGATCTTTGCAATTGCAAGAGATCCGATCAGACATCCGGATGTAGGAACAATCAGGTTTGTAAATGCATCACCAAGCTGGAATGCAACTACAGCTGTCTGTCGTGAAACACCTAACAGGTCTGACAGTGGAGCCATGATCGGCATTGTGATCGCAGCCTGTCCTGTTCCGGATACAACAAAGAAGTTAAATACGGACTGGAACAGATACATAAGTACTGCTGCAACCGCTCCGGAAACTCCAGCCAATGCATTTGAAATATTATACATAATTGTATTGATAACTGTAGGTGTGGTCGGATCAGATCCACCAAGAACCTGCATGATACCCTGTGCCATAGCAACAACAAGTGCAGCACCAATCAGATCTTTTGCTCCATCTTTGAATGATATTGCGATATCATTCAGTTTCATGTCGTTCAGTTTAAAGATAACTCCGATCACACCGGAAACAATTCCCATAATAAAGAACTGTGTAGCAATCTCCGGCATGTAGTATCCTTGAGTCATAACTCCCCAAATTACCCATACTACTGTAGCAGCCAGTGTCAGAAGAACTAAAATGTGTCCAAGACCAAATGAATGTCCTTCGTCAATTCCTGTTTTTTCATTCTGCTCACGGAAATATGAATCAGTCTTATATGCGATTGAGATTGTCGGAGTCTTTTTGATCTTTGATGCATAGAACATAGTCATTCCACAGCCGAGTGCTGTAAATACTACCCACATTACCATACGGAATCCTGCTCCGGAGAATACGTCAATACCTGCAATACCCTGTGCAATACCTACAGAGAATGGATTCATCCAAGATGAACCAAAACCAATCTGTGTTGCAACATAAGTAACAAGAACTGCGATAACTGAATCATATCCAACTGCTACAAACAACGGACAAAGAATCATAGTAAACGGAAGCGCTTCTTCTCCCATCCCGAAAACTGCTCCACCAAGAGAAAACAGTACGAAAAGTATCGGAATCAGTAGTTTTTCTGCTCCCTCTGCCTTACGGATCAATCCGATCAATCCGGATTCAATCGCACCTGTACGGATCATGATACCGAATGCACCACCTACTACCATAAGAAATGCGATAATCTCGATTGCAGAACTATTTACGATTCCGTTATACATATAGTTAAAAAATCCTGTTCCACCATCTCCACTAAAGAGTGCTACTCCTTCTGTTACTACATTTCCTGTATCATCTGTCAGATACTGGAAACTTCCGTCTTTGATTACTGTGCGGGTTTTCTCAACACCATTGATCATATATGAAATATCCTGTGTTTCGTAAAATCCCTTTGGTACAAGAAATGTCATAAGTGCTGCGAAAACAACTACAAAAAAGATGATAATGTAGGTATCAGGCACTTGGAATCCCTTGTTAAAAGACTTTAACCCTTTTCCTTCGTTTTTGCTCATTTTTGAATCTCCCTCCCATTTTTCATTAAACCTGTCAATATTATTTTTCAAAAAAACTGCTCTTATTTCCTGCAGCGTCCAAGTCTGCCTTTAAAATCTTCATACCCAAAATCAGTAAGACGTTCCATGGTTTTATCGCCATGTCTCAGCCATATATCAGGCAAAGGCATTCCATTAAAGGTATTGTTCTTGCAGGTTGTATAAATGGCCATATCACCAAACATGAGGATATCTCCGTACTTCAACGGCTCTGAAAAGCTGTAATCTCCTATGATATCTCCTGACAGGCAGGTTGGTCCTCCGAGCCGGATTGTGACTGCATTTTCTCCCGGTTCATCTGCTCCAAGAAGAGGAGGACGATAAGGCATTTCCAGAACATCCGGCATATGACAGGCAGCACTTCCATCCAAAATTGCAAGCCGGGTATCACCATTTTGCAGCACATCCAGAACAGTTGTCAAAAAGAATCCTGCATTTAAGGCCCATGCCTCTCCGGGCTCCAGATAAACATCTACCTTCCATTCTTCCTTTGCTGCTCTAATGCACTTCTCAAGCCGTGCAATATCATAGCCTGGTCTTGTAATATGATGTCCACCTCCCAGGTTCAGCCATTTCATCTGAGAAATCAGATCTCCGAATTTCGTCTTTACTGCTGTAAGAGTAGTTTCCAGATCAGAAGAGTCCTGCTCACAAAGGGTGTGAAAATGAATACCATCCAATAATCTGATCAGCTCCGGATGCTTTCTCACAGCAGTCTCCCACTGTGCTCTTGTGGTACCCATGCGGCTGCCTGGGGCACAGGGATCATAAATAGCATGTCCCTCCTGGGTGGAGCATTCCGGATTGATCCGAAGCCCTGCACTTTTCCCGGCCTCCTTCACTCTTTTTCCAAAGCGAAGAAGCTGAGAAGGAGAGTTAAACACTATATGATCTGCAAAGCTAAGCAGCTCCTCAAATTCATCCTCACGATATCCGGCGCAAAATACATGTACCTCTTTTCCGGGCATCTCCTGGGCACCAAGCCTGGCTTCGTACAGTCCGCTTGCTTCTGTTCCTGTCAAATATGGTTCCAAAAGATGATAGCAGTCATAATTACTGAAAGCCTTCTGTGCCAGGAGCATTTTGCAGCCTGTTCTTTTGGCAATATTCCCCATTAATTCTGCATTTTTTATAAGCGCCGCTTCGTCGAGAACATAACAAGGTGTTTTGATCTTCCGCAGCTCCGGCGGAATAATTCCGCCGGACGCTGCAAAGGGTGGTCTTGTATCTGTTCTTTCCATTAATCCACCAGCTCCGGATCATGATTTTCGCTGCGTGGAAGTCCATATTTGTCAAGTGCTTCCAGGAACGGATCCGGGTCAAATTCTTCTACTGTGTACACTCCCGGGCGGATCCATTTTCCGGTAAGCATCATTAATGCTCCGCACATAGCCGGAACGCCTGTCGTATAGCTGATTGCCTGACTTCCAACCTCTTTATAACATTCCTGGTGGTCACAAACATTATAAATATAATAGGTTTTCTCTTTTCCATCCTTTACCCCGGTGAAAATGCAGCCAATATTAGTTTTTCCCTTAGTACGTGGACCCAGGCTGGCCGGATCCGGGAGAAGAGCCTTCAAAAACTGGATAGGAACGATTTCCTGTCCATTATAGTTGATCGGAGTAGTAGAAAGCATTCCTACATCCTCCAGACAGCGCATGTGATCCAGATAGCTCTGTCCGAAGGTCATAAAGAAACGGATTCTCTTTACACCCGGAATTGTCTGGGCAAGGGACTCGATCTCCTCGTGATGCAGAAGATACATATCTTTATCGCCGACCTGATCAAAATCATATTCCCGCTTGATCGCCATCGGAGGAATTTCCACCCAGTGTCCATTCTCCCAGTAGCTTCCGGGCGCACTTACCTCACGAAGATTGATTTCCGGATTAAAGTTGGTTGCAAATGCATATCCGTGGTCTCCTCCATTGCAGTCCAGAATATCAATGGTATCGATCTGGTCAAACTCATGCTTTAATGCATATGCACAATATGCCTGGGTAACACCCGGGTCAAAGCCGCAGCCAAGAAGTGCTGTAAGTCCTGCCTCTTCAAATTTCTTCCGGTATGCCCACTGCCAGGAATAATCAAAATATGCGGAAAATCCCGCTTCCTTGCAGCGTTTTTCGTAAATAGCACGCCATTTGGGATCATCCGTATCCTCCGGCTCATAGTTTGCCGTATCCATATAGTTTACACCACATGCCAGACATGCATCCATGATGGTCAGATCCTGATACGGAAGCGCAATGTTCATTACCAGATCCGGTTTGTAACTATTGATCAGCTGGATCAGCTGGTTTACATCATCCGCATCCACCTTTGCGGTGGTAATAACTGTTTTTGTTTTTCCTTCCAGTTTCCGGGCAAGTGCATCACATTTTTCTTTTGTCCTGCTTGCTATACACAGTTCTGTAAATACAGTATCTGCCTGACAACACTTCTGAATTGCTACACTGGCTACTCCGCCGCAGCCGATTACAAGTACTCTGCTCATGTTTTTTGTCTCCTTTTTTATACTCAATTTTCGTAACTGTTTTTATTTTGCCACCGCCAGCAGCAGTTCCCTGACCACCTTACATGCTGTAGCTGTGGAAACACCGCTTGGGTCCAGCATAGGTGCCAGCTCATTGACATCTGCTCCCACAATATTTAATTCTGATACCTTCCGGATAGCAGCGAGCAATTCAAGGAAGCTTACGCCTCCTGCCTCCGGTGTACCGGTTCCCGGAAATACAGATGGATCCAGACAGTCCAGATCAATGGTAAAATATACCGGAACCTGCTTCCTGGCCAATTCCTGTACGGTTTCTTCCAGGCATTCAAAGGTAAAGGGATGAAAATCTGTATGCTCTTTTGCAAACCGGAATTCTTCTCTCTCCCCGCTTCGGATACAAAACTGATGTATCCTCCCATCTCCCAGAATATCATAGCATCTGCGGATAACACACGCATGACTTAAATGGGCACCAAGATAATCGTCTCTTAAATCTGCGTGCGCATCAAAATGAATAATATGAAGTCCCGGATATCTCCTGGCGGCAGCTCTCACAGCAGCCAGCGTCACCAGATGCTCTCCCCCCAGAAGCAGCGGCATTTTTCCCTCTTTCAGGATTTCCTCTGCACGATCCTGTATATCAGCAAGCGCCTTTTCACTGCTGCCGAAGCAAAGCTCCAGATCTCCACTGTCAAATACCCGGATATCCATAAGGTCACGATCCTGATACGGGCTGTAGGTTTCCAGTCCAAAGCTTTCATGACGAATGGCAGAAGGACCGAACCTGGCTCCCGGACGAAAGCTTGTGGTCGAATCAAAGGGAGCTCCGTAAAGAACAATTTCTGCTTCCTCAAAGCTGCTGTCACAACCGATAAAATTTTCAATATTTGGTAAGATCATAAATCAGCCCTCCACCTCCTGAAGCATTTCCTCCAGAAAAGCCGGAAGATAAAATGCACCTTTGTGAAGCCTTGTAGTATAGTAACGGGTGCGAAGATTCAGTGAATTCCATGCCTTCGAATCCAGGTCATCCACAGGATGATATTTTTTACTTGCAAAGCCAAACAGCCAGTAGCCGGCAGCAAAGGTAGGAATATGAGCCTGGTAAACACGGCTGATCTGGAAAGTACTGGCAATTCTTTTGTGACTGCGCTGCATGGCATGCGCATCCTCGGAATAAAAAGGACTTCCCTGCTGATTAACCATAATTCCATCCGCCTTCAGCGCATTATAGCAGTTTCCGTAAAATTCACGGGTAAATAATCCCTCCGATGGGCCAAAGGGATCCGAGGAATCTACAATAATAAGATCATATTTATTTTCGCAGCGGCGTATATATTTCAACGCATTTTCATAATGAAGGTGCACTCTCCTGTCATCCAGCCTGCAGGCATTTCCCGGAAGATATGCGCGACAGGCTTCTACTACCATAGGATCCATCTCTACCAGATCAATATGGCTGACACGGTCATACCTGGTCAGTTCACGTACAACTCCGCCATCTCCTGCTCCGATCACAAGAATATCTTTAGCTTCTTTGTGAATAGCCATAGGTACATGAGTGATCATTTCGTCATAAATAAATTCGTCACGCTCTGTGAGCATTACATTACCGTCCAGTGTGAGCACCCTGCCAAATTCCGGTGTCTCAAAAATATCAATTCTCTGATAGTCACTCTGCTTTGAATAAAGCTGACGGTTTACCCGGATACTATGCTTCACATCCGGTGTATGAAATTCCGAAAACCACATTTCCATTTTCTTTACCTCCCTGCCAGTACGTTTAAACGCAATATATCCGGATCTTCAGGGCCTGTCATATTGCATCCTTTTGCCTTGGCATATTCAATATAATCCAGGATTTCCGGAGTGATTCGTTCCCCCGGAGCCAAAATCGGGATTCCCGGAGGATAACACATTACAAACTCGCTGCATACCTTGCCTTCGGTTTCTCTGAGAGGAAGGCTGCATTTTTCTGCATAAAAAGCTTCCTGAGGACTTGTCACTACCTGAGGATCGATATATTCCTGATCCAGCAATCCTGATTTATCCTTCTGGAATCGCCTGCGGATCTCCGCAAGAGCACTTACCAGCCGCTCTATTTCCTGGGCACGATCTCCGATCGACAGATAAGCCAGAATATTTCCAATATCACCAAATTCGATCTGAATATCATATTCATCTCTCAGTATATCGTAAACCTCGATTCCTGCAAGTCCGATATCCAGGGTATGTACACTTAATTTCGTAATGTCAAAATCAAAAACCGAATCTCCATTCACCAGCTCTTTTCCAAATGCATAATAGCCGCCAATAGCATTGATCTCTTCCCTTGCATACTCTGCCATATCTGCTACCTGATGAAAAATCTGGCGTCCTCGCTGTGCAAGATTCCGGCGCGAAATGTCAAGACTTGACATCAGAAGATAGCTGCCTGAAGTAGTCTGAGTCAGATTGATGATCTGACGGACATAACCGGCATGAACACCTGGTCCTGTAAGAAGAAGGCTGGACTGGGTCAGGCTTCCGCCACTTTTATGCATGGATACAGACGCCATATCTGCACCAGCTGCCATTGCCGAAACCGGCAGACCTCCGCCAAAATAAAAATGGGTTCCATGTGCCTCATCTGCCAGACACAGCATTCCTGCTTCATGAGCCATGCGTACAATTGCGCGAAGATCACTGCAGATTCCATAATAGGTGGGATTGTTCACCAGCACAGCCACCGCATTTGGGTGCTCCTTAATTGCCTTTGCCACCTGTTCACGTCGCATTCCAAGAGAAATTCCAAGTCTCTGATCCACCTCCGGATTCACATAGACCGGGATTGCTCCGCACAGAACCAGCGCATTCAGCACACTTCTGTGGACATTTCGGGGAAGAATGATCTCATCTCCCCTCTTACAGGCAGTTAGCACCATAGTCTGTACTGAGCTTGTAGTTCCTCCAACCATAAGAAATGCATGAGCTGCTCCAAAGGCATCTGCTGCCAGCTCTTCCGCCTCCCGGATCACGGATACAGGATGACAGAGATTATCAAGCGGCTTCATGCTGTTTACATCCACACCTACACATTTTTGTCCCAGAAATTCAGTAAGCTCCGGATTTCCTCTTCCTCTTTTATGTCCCGGCACATCGAAAGGTACTACTCTCATACGCAGGAATTTTTCAAGAGCTTCATGAATTGGAGCATGATTCTGGTCCAGTTTAAAACGACTTCTGTTCATTGCTTCTCCATTTCCAGTTCCTTTATCCGCACAAAAAAAGCAGGCCGATACAAAACCGTAAACCTGCTTAGATCATTCTTCCTGATTTTATTTTCATCGCATATAAATATGAGAATCCCCATATTTACATGAGATCAGAATCCGGATGATATATGTCAGAGTCTATATAGCAATCATACTTTTACTACTCTTATTGACCGTTTCACAAGTCTGCGCAACAGGCGCATGACGGTTATCAAAGGAACCAACTTATAAAATTTGAGCTTCTAACTCAATCAATAAGGCAACCAAAGTTACCATCAGCGGCAGTGGACCCGGCTGTCCGTATGGCCTTGACCCCAAAATGGAGTGGTCCAAAATAATTGCTTTGAAAAGACTCTTTCTTGTCCTTCAAAATCTTCATAAGCATAGCATATCTGAAAATTCATGTCAACTATCAAAATCGTTTAAATACTTATAGTATGAACCATTTATAATAATGTCAGAAGGATATTCTTTTCTTGAATCCCTCATATTTTCATGCTAATATGTATAATTAGGTCAAAAACTACAAAATACAAAATGGAGGAAATATGAATCAAAAAAGTACATCTGCTCCCATAGCAGAAAACAAAATGGGGACCATGCCCGTAGGAAGGCTTGTACTAAACATGTCTCTGCCAATGATGATCTCCATGCTGGTGCAGGCATTGTACAATATTGTAGACAGTGTTTTCGTTGCCATGCTTTCCGAAAATGCTCTGACGGCAGTTTCCATGGCTTTTCCACTGCAGACACTTCTGATCGCAGTAGGTGCAGGTACCGGTGTGGGTATGAACGCACTGCTTTCCAAATCCCTTGGAGAAAAGAATTTTAAAAAAGCTGATCAGACAGCCAGCAATGCTGCTTTCCTGTATGGCTTAAGCTATCTGGTTTTCCTGATCCTTGGATTTACAGTAGTAAAACCATTTTATGCCAGCCAGGTACATAACGCAGACCCTGAGATCCTTAAATTTGGGATTGAATATCTGAGCACAGTTATGATATTCTCCTTTGGTCTGATTGGACAGTTTTTCTTTGAACGTCTGCTCACATCCACAGGAAAAACCATATTCAGCATGACTTCTCAGCTGTGCGGTGCCATCACCAACATCATCCTTGACCCGATCCTGATCTTTGGTCTGTTCGGTGCTCCGAAAATGGGTGTTACCGGAGCTGCTGTAGCTACTGTGATCGGACAGTGTGTAGCCTGCATCGTTGCCGGAATCTGCAACCATAAATTTAATCATGAAGTCCGGCTCAGCTTCAGGGGCTTCCGTCCTGACCTTAAGATCATCGGCCATATTTATGCAGTAGGTATTCCATCGATCATCATGCAGTCCATCAGTTCTATCATGACCTACTGCATGAATCTGATCCTGGTACAGTTCACAGTCACTGCAACTGCAGTATTTGGTGTTTACTTCAAATTACAGAGTTTTTTCTTCATGCCTGTATTTGGACTTAACAACGGCATTACACCGATCATTGCCTATAATTATGGTGCACGCCACAGAAAGCGTATGCTTAAAACTGTCAAAGTCAGCATGTTCATCGCATTCTGTTTTACATTCATTGGTTTTCTTGCCTTTGAATTTATTCCGAAAACACTGCTGGGGCTGTTCAGTGCTTCCGAAGATATGCTTACCATCGGAATCCCTGCACTTCGTATCATAGGAATCCACTATCTGATCGCATGGTTCTGTATCATTGCGGGAACTGTATTCCAGGCACTCGGAAAAGCTGTATTCAGTATGATCGTATCTATCATGCGTCAGCTGTTTGTCCTGGTACCTGCTGCTTATATCCTTGCTTCCATCGGCGGACTTCACGCAGTATGGTGGTCTTTCCCCATTGCGGAGATCATTTCTCTGATCGTGTCCGTAGCTTTCCTGGTTGTCATAAACAGAACGATCATTCAAAAAATTCCGGAAGCCTAAGGACATCAAAGCTTCCCATTCCAATTTATACAAAAAGAAGACAGAAGATTTCCTTTTTTCTCTTCAGGATATCTTCTGTCTTTTTTATTGTTATTTATAGATCCGGTAGCCATCCCTTCCGGAGCGTTTTACCTGATAAAGGGCAAAATCTGCTTTTTGATACAGTTCCATAAAGGTATCTCCATCCTGTGGTGCAAAAGCAATTCCTGCACTAAAAGTAAATGTATGCTCTCCCATGCCTTCCATACGGATCTCCCTGAGCTTTTCATGAAGTTTTTTTATTCTGCTCTCCATATTTTCCCGTGAACCGATATTACAGAGCAGGATCACAAACTCATCCCCGCCGATACGCCCGATCACATCCTGTTCCCGGAACTGCTCTTTAAGAAAACCTCCCAGCATTTTTAATACATTATCTCCCATGACATGTCCGTAAACATCATTCACTTCTTTAAAATGATCCATATCCAGGATCAGGAAGCCATGAAAGCCTTCCGGAGCTTTTTCTCTCAGAATAGCATCGATCACCTTCTGCGTATTCTCTCTGTTATAAACGCCTGTAAGCGCATCCTTCTGGGCAGAACGTACCAATTCCGCTTTCTCCTGATTATTTCTTACAACAATATACAGGAGCAGGAGCAGCACCAGAATACAGAAGCTTCCCATAAATAGGATTTCATAACCAGAAATGAATTCATAAGCCTGCTGTGCACTTTTTACAGGAATTGCATAACAGATCATCCAGTCATTGTATCCAAGAGGCATATATGCCAGATACCGGTCCTCTTCTTTTCTCTCTTTGAGACTAAACTTCACCAGACCACTTTCGCCAACTTTAAAATCTTCCTGAATATCCTGAAGAGCATGCTTTCCTTTGAGATTTTTTTCTCCGTAATATTTAAAAAGATTGATTCCATATGTGATCTCCGTACCAGACGCCGAACCACTGTCAAAGGCAATGATCTCTCCATCACTTGTGGCCAGAAGACTGTTTCCCGCTCCATCAAAAAGATCATTAAAAAGCATATGGCTCAGCGCTGTAACATTACAGGATCCGCCCAACACACCGATCACTTTATGGTCTTTGTATACCGGCACACCTAAAACCACCCGCACCTTATGGTCCACACTGCTTTCCAGGGGATCGCTGATGGTCTGCTCTCCACTGATAGCCTCCTGAAAATATCTGCGATGAGAAACATTCTTGGTTACTCCATTGTCGTAGTATGCATCTCCATTCTTATCAATAAGAGCAGCCCTCTCCAGGTCTGTCTTTTCATAAATAGATATCAGTTGTTCTTTATTTTCTTCTGAAAAAAGTTCTTCTGATTTTCCCATTGCAGAGGCAATCTCATTCAGATATTGATAATTAATATCCAGTATCGTCCGCAAATGTTCGCTTTGTCTCTGCACATTTATCTTCAATGTATTCTGAGAATTCACCTGTACAGCCCTCTGCACACACTCGAAAAAAATAAGAATCCCTGCTATAACCGCCAAGATAAAAACGCCGGTTGCCATAACATAATTTTTTAATTCAAAGTGATTCTTTTTCATACGTTTTCTCCTGATCTAACCTTTTTTGTCCTGCATTTTTATTTTACCATGATTTTTGTTTTTTCTCTATAACAAAAAATCTGCAGATTCCAATCATAAGATTGAAAAATGCAGATTTTTTACAACGATATCTGATTATTATGCCTTATTATGCCGCTTTCCGCGACTCACGTCCGGCTTATATTGCGGCAATAAGAACAACGTTATTTATTTTTCTTTGTGTTTACGATCAGCGGAACAATTTCTCCTTTTTTTACATCCACCAGTCCCTTATCAGTCAGCTTCAGTGCCGGGCTTACCGGTAATCCAAGTGTTGCCACTGACATGATCGGATTATTATGCACATATCCCAGATCTGTAAGGCTTTTTCTTACCGCCTTCAATGCAAGGCCATTCTCCCTGATTGATTTTTCGGATAAAAGCCCACATACCGGAAGTGCAAGTTCAGAAAGGATCCTTCCATCTTTTACTGCCAGAAATCCCCCCTGCAGTTCCCGGATCCTGTTTACAGCAAATAACATATCATCCGGAGAGCTTCCTGCCACAAAGAGATTATGATGATCATGAAAATATGTTGTTGCCACAGTTCCCTTTTTCAAGCAGGAGCCTGTAAGAAATCCATAGCCGATATTTCCGTTCTTCCCATGACGTTCCACCACCATAGCCAGAAGACATCCGCTGTTTTCCCAGCAGATCTTTCCGGCTTTCACCGGCATTTCCACCAGTTTTTCAGTAGTATGGGTACGATCCGGATTGATTTCTATCACACGAACCGTTGCATATCCTTCCTGAAAAGGAGCATTCACCTGAAAATCCTTCAGAAAAATCTCCGGAAGCTGTACACTCCGGTAAAAATCTGCCGGAAATTCATATGTGGAAGCAGACAGCGGCAACTGCGGTTCATCCTTTGCATAAATCGGAACACCATTTTTGAATACAGCTTCCGGTTTAAGAACGGACGGATCTTTAAGCAGCATAAAGTCCGCAAGTTTTCCCGGTGCGATAGCTCCTCTGTCATAAAAATGCATCCGCTGACATGGTGTATATGTGGCACAGTAGATTGCCTGTTCCATCGGAAATCCCATATCGATCGCTTTCTGTACCACTGCATTCAGCGGTCCCTGCTCATACAAAACATCTGCCATAGTATCATCTGTTACAAAGGAACAATACTCGTAGAGCTGATTCTGGCAGATATATTCCAGGATTTCCGGTTTCAGCATTTTATCCTGGATCTCAAAAAACATTCCGTTTTCGATCCGCTGCTTTACTTCCTCAAGAGTATGTTCTGTATGATCACCATTAATACCCAGATAAAGAAACTTTGCAAGATCCAGATCCAGTAATGACGGACAGTGTCCCTCGATCACATATCCCGGATGGTCTTTTTTCAGATATTCCAGAAACCGGCTGATCTCCAGATCATTTTCCCGGATGATCTGCCGGTAATTCATGATTTCGCCTACACATACCACATCTTTTTCTTCCAGCAGATGCTTCATTGCACTGCAGTCAATGATCCCGCCTGTTGTTTCCAGCTTTTCACTGGTTGACGGAACGCTGCTTGGAATCCCGTAAAAAATATCGATAGGTGCATTCTTTGCCGCAGAGATCATTTCCAGAACCCCTCGGATCCCTTTGACATTGGCCATTTCGTGAGGCTCTGAAACCACCGTCGTCACACCATTTTCTCCTGCACATTTTCCAAAAAAAGCCGGTGTGGCCATAGAACTCTCAATATGCATGTGAATATCTGTCAGTCCTGGAATCATGTATGATCCCTTTGCATCGATCACATTGTCAGTCTGAAGATCCGTATCCTGTTTTCTGTCTATGTAATAAAATTTTCCATCTTTCACCGCAACATTGGCAGATATGAATTTCTTAAGATAGGAATTAAATACCTTTGCGTTTTTGATCAGCAGATGAACCTGCTCCATACCATTTCACCATCCTTAGATAATTGAATAAAAATACAACAGACAGACTGCTACCAGTACATACATGACCGGTTCAACCTTTTTGATCTTTCCTGCTGCGATCTTCATAACGAGATAAGCCGGAAGCGCCACGCAGATACCATTTGCGATATTATTTGCAAAAATCGTAAAGGTTACACATAAAAATGCCGGAATATACTCTGTAATATCCGAATAATCAATATTTCTCATAGCACCAAGCATATTGATGCCGATATAGATCAGCACCGGACCGGTTGCCGCAGATGGGATCACAAGAGCCAGTGGTGCCAGAAACAGCGAAAGTCCGAAGAAAATGCTTGTAAAAATAACCGTAAGTCCCGTTTTTCCTCCTGCTTCTACGCCTGCAGATGACTCCAGATAAGTAGTAAGACTCGGCATTCCAAACAATGCTCCAAAGCTTGTTGCAATCGCATCTACCTTAAAGCATTTATCAATACCCGGAAGATTTCCATCCTTATCCAGATAGCCTGCCTTTGCTCCCACTCCCAGAACTGTTCCGAATGTAGAAAAGAAATCCGGTACAAACAGAGCGATCAGAAATGGAATATAAGCAAAATTCAGCGCTCCCATAAAATCAACTTTCAGGAACTGATGGCCGATACCTGCCGGAAATGCAAAAATGGATTCCGGAGCATGTGTAACACCGAAAGGAATTCCTGCCAGAGTGGTCAGCAGGATCGCAAGAATCATACCACCCGGTATATTTCGTACCTTGATCACCAGAAGGATCAGAAATCCGATCACTGCTACGATCACAGATGGAGATGCAAGATCTCCAAAGGAAAGACAGTTTTTTGCATCATTTGCCACGATCAATCCACAGTTTTTTGCACCAAGAAGTGCGATAAACAGACCAATACCGGCACTAACCGCTTGTTTCAGGCTTACCGGGATCACACGTACCACGGCTTCTCTCAGACCAAAGAATGAAATTATGATAAAAAGAACACCACTCCAGAATATCACACCTGCTGCGATCGGCATACTTACGCCTTCATTGGTAATCATAGACGCAATAATTCCAACGCTTCCAAGTCCCGGAGCCAGAGCAAACGGTCGATTGGTAACCAATGCCATTGCACAGCTGGTCACAATGATCAGAATGATCATAGCTGTCAGAGTCGTGTGTTTATCATAACCGGCGCCTGCCAGAATATTTGGGATCGTGGCAAGCACATATGCCATAGTTACAAAAGTTGTCAGTCCTGCCAGAAGTTCTGTTTTTATATTTGTATTGAACTCAGACAGTCTGAACTGTTTTTCCAGCCAGTTTTTCATTTATTTTTTCCCCCTTGATATGATGATAGGATGTATTGTAAAATATGCATATCAGGAAGTCAAATTCATATTATACATAAAAATTATACCAAAATGGAATAATTGGAGGAAAACATGAACTATCATGAACTGAAGTACATTCTCTGCATTGCCAAATATCAGAATCTTACAAAAGCCGCACAGGAGCTTTATATTTCCCAGCCAACCCTGACCAAGCATCTCCAGAAACTGGAACGAGAAATGGGGACCAAGCTGTTCAGCCGCAGCGGAAACAGCTATACACCTACCTTTGCGGGCCGCAAATATATGGAGTATACCCGAAAGATCCTGCAGATACAACAGGACTGGGAAAAAGAGCTGAAAGATCTTACAGAAAATAATGAAGGAGAACTGAACGTTGCTTTCCCACTGATGAGGAGTACCTGTATGGTTCCTCAGATCATGACCTCTTTTTTTCAAAAATATCCTAAAGTAAAGGTCAATATCCTGGAAGAGGCATATTCTATCCAGGAAAAACTTCTGCTCAATGATCAGCTTGATTTTGGCATTTTCAATGAAGTACATAAACACCCCAAGCTGGAATACGAACTGCTGAAAAAAGAAGAAATCCTTCTGATCATGCCTCCGGAGCACCCATTGGCTGCTGCCGGCAGTGTATCCACTCACGGCATATACCCGAAGCTTGATCTCTCACTTCTGGCAGAAGAGCCTTTTATCCTGCATTTTCCGGAACAGACTACCGGACAGCTTTCGCTGGAAGCATTGAAAGCTGCCCATATCAAGCCTTATGTGCCAATACAGAGCCGCAACACAGAAACCTGTGTCAAACTCTGCATGCAAGGACTTGGTATGTGTTTCACCCCGGAAACCTATGTTCAAAATATGGACCTCCCTGTAAAACCAGCCTGTTTTTCCATTGGTGAAGATGGCGTTTTCAGCACACTGACAATTGCATACCGAAGAGGTACCTATCTCCCACAGTACGCCCGGGATTTTATATGTACTGCAAGGAAGGTCCTGTAGTGTTTTGATCAACATATATTGAAGCAAAAAATCTTCTGTTCAGAGGGAATCTTTTTGTTGCATTATTCTGAATATTCCTGTATAATTAACACAATAATCAAAACTTAAGAGCGTAACGTACAAGGGCGTACAGCACATATTTCCTGTGTCTGTACGCCCTTGTGCTATTTCTGCAGTCCTGCGATATTTCGCTTTGAGAAAGGGAGGAGATTTCTATGATGAATGCAATCGGAAGTGTGATAAACCAGATCGACAGTCTGGTGTGGGGCTGGTGGATGATCATTTTACTTCTGGGCACCCATATTTTCATGACCATCCGTACCGGTGTGATCCAGCGTAAGATTGGTACCGCCATTCGCCTGTCTGTCACCAAAGATACCAATGCGGAAGGTGAAGTCAGCCAGTTTGGCGCCCTGACAACAGCCCTTGCTTCCACTATTGGAACCGGAAATATCATCGGTGTCGGTACTGCCATTGCTCTTGGTGGTCCCGGTGCAGTCCTCTGGTGCTGGCTTACCGGTGTCTTCGGAATCGCCACCAAATACAGTGAGTCTCTTATCGCTGTAAAATACCGCGTCAAAACCAAAGACGGCCGTATGCAGGGTGGTGCTATGTATGCCCTGGAGCGCGGATTAAATATGCGCTGGCTTGGTCTGATCTTTGCCTTTTTCGGTGGCTTTGCTTCCTTTGGAATCGGATGTGCTACCCAGGTCAATGCCATTGCAACGGTATGTAATGAGAACCTTCATATTTCTCCGGCAGCGATCGGCATTGCTGTGGCAGTTCTTACTGCTCTTGTTATTTTCGGCGGGATCAAATCCATCGCCAATGTATGTGAACGTCTTGTTCCGTTTATGGCATTTTTCTATGTGATCGGATGTATCATCATCCTGGGGATCAATTTCGATTTTATCATTCCCGCAGTAAAAACCATCTGCAAATTTGCTTTTACCCCTGGTGCTGCTGCAGGAGGTCTTGTAGGACGTGGTATCATGATGGCCATGCAGTATGGAATCGCAAGAGGACTTTTTTCCAATGAATCCGGTATGGGTTCTGCCCCCATCGCTGCTGCTGCCGCACAGACAAGAAATCCGGTTCGTCAGGCTCTCGTTTCCAGCACCGGTACATTCTGGGATACCGTTGTGGTATGTCTGATGACCGGTCTTGTTCTGGTAACCAGTATTATGAAAAATCCTTCGATCGACATGGGAAATATCACTGATGGCGGTGTTCTTACTACACTGGCTTTTCAGCAGATCCCGGTTCTTGGTCCTGTGATCCTTGTAGTGGGTATCATTTCCTTCGCATATTCTACAGTCCTTGGATGGGCATATTATGGCGAGCGGTGCGTGGAGTATTTCTCCGGCAAAAAGGGACTCATCCCCTATCGTGTGCTGTACATTGCGGTAGCTGCCATCTCCCCTGTTATTTCTCTGAACCTGGTATGGACCGTAGCGGATATCCTGAATGCACTGATGGCTATTCCAAACCTGATCGCAGTATTACTGCTTTCCAATGTGATCGTAAAAGAGACCAAAAAATATATCAACGATCTGGATGCACGGGATGACACACCGGTGGAAGTGATCGATAAATAAAAAAGCGATAAATATAAGCATTTTATATAACAAAGTTACAGCTCCGACTGCTTCTCATATTACAAAGCAGTCGGAGCTGTCCGTTTACAAATGTCTTCTTCACTTTTTTATAATACATCCTGCGCTTTCATCTCTTCGGACACAGTAAGATATTCTTTGCTGTTTTCCACGATACCAAGCTTCTCTTCCCAAGTAAGGTTTCGTTTGATCCTAGCCGGACTTCCCATTACCAGGGAGCCATCCGGGATCACCGTATTTTTAGTCACAAGGCTTCCGGCTCCTATGATACATTCGTTTCCGATCTTTGCACCATCCAGGATCACGGCTCCCATTCCGATCAGTGTCCGGTCTCCGATGGTACATCCATGGATCACCGCATTATGTCCCACAGTAACGTTGTTTCCGATATGGACCGGCATGTTGTGGCTCACATGAATGGTACAGTTTTCCTGGATATTTGTTTCTTCTCCGATCACTACCGGCGCATCATCTCCGCGGATCACCGCATAATATAATACACAGCTGTCACGGCCGATCGTTACATTTCCCAGGATCACAGACTGCTTTGCAATCCTGGCACCTTCTGCGATCTTTACATTTTTATAATTCATTTTTCCTCCTGAATCTGCTTTTTTCTGTACAGAACCCTGGTATATAATCTGACTATAGACTCCGTGCACAACAGCAATTTTAATGATTATACTGACTTTTTAACCCATATTATATTTCGTCCGGATCACAATATCTGTATACTGGTATTCCTTTTCCGGTGCCTTGCTGTCAAAGAGAAGCTGGAACAAAATAATCACCGGAGAATGTCCCTGTACAGCCGCATCCTGACCGATAAGGAAATTGATCGTCCCCTCTTTCAGCCATTTCAGATTTTCTTCCAGGAAATCATTGGCGATCACATGCATGGTTTTATCCTTTCCAAGCTTCTGCAAGGTCTGGCAGACACCCTTTACACCATGACCCGTAATATAGATCCCGGTCAGCTCCGGATAAAGCTCCAGAAGTTCTTCCACGATCTTGGATGCCACCCATTCGTCATCATAAGAATACCTTATATCCACGATCTCGATTCCCGGAAAGCTTTCTTTAATCTCTGTCGTGAATCCTTTCTGCCTGCTGATCAGACCAGGATTGGCAACCTGTCCGGAAATTATGGCAACCTGCCCGTTTCCGCCTGTCATCTCCCACATCAGGCCTGCTGCCGTACGACCGGCCTGAAAGGTATCCTGTCCCACAAAGCATAACCTTTTTGTATCTTCCAGATCTGCATTAAAGGTAACTATCGGAATTCCATACTCTTCCTGATACTGATCGATCCTCGCTCTCAAAAGCTGATCCTCTGATGGAGTCAGCGCGATTCCATTAAACCCCTTTTCCCGGAGTTCTTCCATTGCAGCCATTACTTTTTCCGGTTCCACGCCTTCAATCTCATAGATCTTTACTGTTCCGCCAAAGCTCTCCACTTCTTCTTTTGCTTCCAGGACTCCCTTTAAAACCTGCTGCATAAAAGGAGTCTCCATATACTGAAGGATCACACCGATACGGATTTTCCTCTTTGCCATGGCAAGGGCACGACCGGCACGGCTGGGCTGATATCCCATCTCCCGGGCGATCCTTTTGATCCTTTCTTCTACTTCCGGGCGGATACGGCCTCTGTTGTTCAGTGCCCTGTCCACAGTGCCTCTTGAAACTCCTGCTGCTTCCGCAATCTGTTGTAATGTTACTGCCATATTTTACCCTCCAAAACCTCTCCTGTGCGCTTTGTGTTCACGCGCACGCTCTTTTATCTCATTATACACATTTACACTTTCTCAGGCAATCCCTGATTTCATTATTTTTATAATTTTCCTTTACGATCAGACAGGCCCGGCATAAACAGGTGCATTCCTTCAGCCAAAAATGCTTCCGAAAAAAATCTCCGGAAGCATTTTTATCATTGCAAAACAGATCCCTTTGTCAGTCCAGAAGCTCCTGTACCATCTCGGGGGTAAAGGTTACAGCCTTCACATGATCTACCTCGATCTGATACAGGGCATTGGCCGCAATATGCTCCGCAGCCTGCTCCAGATCACGGATTCCTGTGGTATCTTCAAATTTCTTAATTACTGCGTCCAGCGCCTCATCCGTTACGATACATTCTTCCTGTTTCAGGCTCATGCGTTTCAGAACCTTGGGAAGCGCAAATCGGGAAAAGATGATCTTCTTTTCCTCCGGTGTGTAATCCGGAATATCGATCACTGCAAAACGTGACATCAAAGGTGCGCTGATCTGTGCCTTATCATTGGCTGTGGCAATAGGATAGACACCAACTGTCGGAACCATACATTCCATATAGTTATCTGTAAAACCAAGGTTATCCAGCAGTGTCAAAAGCACGTCTGCCGGATTTCCGTTTCCTTTACCTGATGCAGCCTTGTCAAGCTCATTGATGATAAATACCAGATTGGATTCTCCTGCCATGGAAAAAGCCTCCATGATGATTCCAGGCTTGGCATTTGCATAAACACGAGAGCTTCCTGTAAGCTGTTCCGGATCATTGATCGAACTCATATCCAGGGTTGTCCACGGCATTTTCAGGATTCTTGCAACTGCATAAGCGATCTGAGATTTACCGGTACCTGCCGGTCCTACAAGAAGCAGTCCGTAAGCAGGAAGTGTATGAGTACGGTTGATCTGAATGATCGTCTCAATGATCCTCTGTTTTACACGCTCCATTCCATAAAGCTCCTCATCCAGGATACGACGTGCTTCCTTCGGATCAATAGACTCAAAATAATTATGCTTCCACTGAATATTCATCATGATGGAAAGTGCTCTCTGGGCATGGCGTCTTTCCTCCTGAGAAACCTCATGAGAACGGGCAACTGCCAGATTTCTTCTTGCCCAGAGACGGATATTATCCGGCATAGTCTTTCCGGCACAGTTCATAAAGTCGGTGATACTCTGAATACTGGTAAGCTTCATATCGTCACCGTCTTCTTCCTCCTCATCGTTCTCATTTTCTTCTGCCGGCGCACTGCTTGCAAACAGACGCTCGATCATAAACTGAAGAAATCCGTCCTCAGCAGAAAGCTTGGTGCCTCCGCCAAAAGCGATCTCGCGGATTTTGTAAACAGCATATCCTTCTTCTGTATTCTGTCCTGAAAGACGGATGTTGATATGATTTTCTCCGAGCCATTTGATCAGGCTTGTAAAACGGGAATCGATCTTCAGGATGTCTGCCGGAAAAACACCGTCCTCTTCCTTAAACTCAAATGCAGTCTGCTTCGCAGGATTGGAAAAATATCCGCAAGAATGATGTTTCCACTCTCTTTTGCTGTTATCCAGAATCAGCACCGGTTTCTCCGGTGTGGCTTTTGTTTCATTGGAACGAAACGTTGTATATGTGCACTGGCTTTTTGTCTCTTTTTTATCTGCCGGTGCTGCGCTGAAATCAAAAACTGGCATATTTTTTACTCCTCTTTCTCTGAAAAATATCTTCATTCAGTTTATCATGGATTGGAAATCTCAACAACTGCTGATATGGTTTTTTATGCATTTTTTATTCATTTTTTGTATTCGTCATTTTCCCGTAAGTTGTTTAAACAGTTCCACAGTTTGCTGATTGACACTGCCTGTAAACTATGTTATCGTGCAATCATGTCTGCTTTCATTTTTTACAAAAGCTGACACAGTTACCATGTATGTGATCTACTGTTTTTCACGTCATTGTAATTGTATTTTTTTGGAGGAGGAAATGAGAAATCAACTTTCACAGCGGGATGATTTTTATCCACAGATCGTTAAGCTTGTCATCCCCATCATCATTCAAAATCTGCTAAGTGCAGCGGTCAATTCCGCCGATGTTATCATGCTGAACTTTGTAGGTCAGTCATCCATCTCCGCAGTATCCCTGGCAGCGAATTATTCCAATGTCCTGTTTATGGTTTATTACGGTCTTGGTACGGGAGCCACCCTGCTTTGTGCCCAGTATTATGGAAAGGGAGATTACAAAGCCATTCAGATCATCGAGGGAATCGCTCTTCGTTTTTCCATGATCATCTCTGTTCTCGTGGCACTCGTTGCATTTACCATGCCACAGATGATGATGAAACTGTTCACCAACGATCCGGAGCTTCTGGCCATTGGTTCTTCCTATATCCGCATTATGGGTATCACCTATATCTGCTGGGGTATGACGGAGGTTTATCTGGCTGTTCTTCGAAGCATTGGACGGGTGACTACCAGCATGGCGATGAATATGCTGGCCTTTGGACTAAATATTCTTTTGAATGCGACTTTTATCTTCGGATTGTTCGGAGCACCCAAGCTTGGTGCTACCGGTGTGGCTATTGCTACTGCACTTTCCAGAATGATCGAGCTGATCGCCTGTTTTATTGTTTCTGCTTTCAGCAAAAATGTCCGACTGGATCTCCGATGTATGTTCACAAAAAACAAACTGCTGTTCAGTGATTTCGTGCGGCTTTCCCTGCCGGCTCTTGGCAATGATATTTCCTGGAGTATTGGTTTTTCCATGTACTCTGTGATCCTGGGGCATCTTGGTACGGATGCGGTTGCTGCCAATTCTCTGGTTGTAGTAGTCCGTAATATCGGCTCTGTTTTCTGTTTCGGTATTGCCAGTGCAGGAGGTATCCTTCTAGGCAATGTTATGGGGCAGGGCGATCTGGAACGTTCCAGGCGTTATGCTTCCAAAACACTGAAGCTTACTGTTATTGCAGGTTTTTTGGGCGGACTTATCGTTCTTGCCATCACACCGTTCGTAATGAGATTTGCGTCCCTGACACCCACTGCCATGCATTATCTGAAATATATGCTTCTGATCAACAGCTACTATATTATGGGGTCTGCCGTAAATACAACCCTGATCGCCGGTGTGTTCCGGGCAGGTGGTGATACAAAGTTTGGTCTGATCTGTGATACCATTGATATGTGGGTATATGCAGTACCCCTTGGATTCTTCGCTGCTTTTGTACTGAAGCTGCCGGTTATGTGGGTGTATTTTCTGCTCTGTACGGATGAATTTGTGAAGTGGCCATGGGTGATCAAAAGGTATCTCAGTGGGAAGTGGGCTAAGAATATTACCCGTGAGAATATATTTGAAAATAAATAGAATACAGAAACATTTTAGACGGCTGGAATCTGCGTTATTTTTCAAAAATTCGCTGTTTGAGCGAAGAAAGTTTTGGACTTTTGGAAAATAACTTTAGCAGGTTCCAGCCGTTCGTTACTCAACTACCGCTGCAGTCCTTCTATCACCATCTCTGTCAGACGCACAACACTTCCCTGCACCTCCCGGATCTCTTTCTCCGAAATACCATCCTTATGAAATCCCCCGGTGCAAACCACTCTCTTTCCCAGCTCTTTCGAAACCTTCTCCGCCATCCACCGGCAGATCACCTCGTCCTTATGTCCCGGAAAATTCAAAACTGAAGAAGTCGCACTCACAGAACCATCCCCTGTCAGAGACACTCTCGGTTCCGTCTGCACCACACATCCCAGATGAGGTCTCTCTCCGCCTTTCAGACAGATAAGCACATCCTCTCCGATAAATGCAGCACTGACCTCCAGCTCACAGCCTGCAGTCTCCACACACTCTTTTATAATCCATTCCATCTGCGATACTCCTTTGCTTCGATCCCAAACGGTTCCAAAAGCTTTGCCGCAATATGATACACCATATCATCAATGCTTTCCGGTTTATGATAAAACGTCAGCATCGGCGGAATGATCCGCACTCCCGGAAGCATGGAAAGCTCATAAAGATTTCGGAGATGAATCCCGCTTAACGGTGTTTCTCTGGCTGCCAGCACCAGTATTCTCTGTTCCTTGACCGTCACATCTGCCGCACGCAGAATAAGATTATCTGCATAGCCACTGTGGATCCCCGCGATCGTCTTCATGCTGCAGGGCACGATCAGCATCCCCTCTGTTTTGAAAGAACCACTGGCCGGTTTTGCCCCAATTTCTCCCGGTGCACATACATGATCTGCCAATCGTTTCACATCCTCCGGTTCCAGCTCCGTCTCCTGGCGAAGAGTCATCTCTGCACTGGAACTCATGATCAGATAAGACTCAAAATCCGGATTCTCCCGGATGATCTCCAGACATTTTACAAGGAGCGGCAGGCCGCTTGCACCTGTCGCACCAACTATAATTCTCTTTTTCATTTTTTCAGCCATTTCTCCGGATCCAGTTCCATAAAACGGGCTCTGTGAAAATCTTCCTTCAGATCATAAGACACCGTACAGTCAAAAATAGTCTTGCATGCAATTCCATGATCACGGATACTTGGAGAAAATGCAGGATCATTGGACGGATCAAGAGGATGACAACGGACACCCGGAATGGTGATCACATCCACATCCCCCTGGAATCTCGTATTCATCGCCCAAAGTACATCATTCATATCAAAGCAGTCCACATCTTCATCTACCAGAAATACATTTTTCAGCTCACTAAAGGCGGAAAATGCAAGAAGTGCAGCCTGACGCTGTCTTCCCTCATCACTTTGAGAAAGCTTTTTAAACTGAAGGACAGCCATATACTTTCCACCTCCGGCACTGCTGCAGTATACGTTCTGAAGCCTTCCAGGCATTGCTTTTTCCACCATGCCATAGATGCTGGCCTCTGTAGGGATTCCCGCCATGGATACGTGCTCCTCACTTGGCCCGATACAGGTCTGCATGATCGGATTTTCACGATGTGTCACTGCTGTAACCTTGATCAGCCAGCACTGATCACTTGCAGGCCCTGTATATCCCGGAAACTCCGGCATGGCGTATCCGGTATTGCTGTTCTGATCTTCCTTTACACGCACACCCGGGATCACTTCTCCCTCGATCACGTATTCCGCATTGGCGATGGCACGCTCGTTAACGGTTAAACATTTACAGAGTTCCACCGGCTCTTTGCGCAGTGCACCGGCTACAGACAGCTCATCATACCCCAGTGGTGTTGTAGGCGGCTCAAAACAGGAACCGATCTCAATAGCAGGATCAACTCCGATACTGATAGAAATCGGCAGCCTTTGTCCCAGCTCCTCAGCACGCTCTGCCATTGCTCCGATATGTCTGGCACCAGGTGTAAAGAAAATGGAAAGCTCATCTTTTCCCTGAATGCAGAGACGGTGAATGGTCACATCGTGAACTCCAGTATCCGGGTGTGTGGCGTAGCACATGCCAAGTGTGATATACGGGCCCGCATCATCCGGTGTGTTCGTTGGCGCAGGAACCAGCTTATAGAGGTCAAAATCCGGATCTGCTGCCTTATGCACCACCTGCTGACACGGTGCATCGCCTTCAAGATCGACCGGTGGAATTGGATTCTCCACGCTTTTGCAGAGCATCTTTCCAAGATTTTCCGGCTGAGTGTCAAGTAAAGCAGCAACTCTTTTTCTGCTTGCCAGAAGACCGATAGCTACCCTTGCATCCGGGTGTCCTTTTATACGACTAAAGATCATGGCAGGTCCTTCCTTTGTGGGACGCTTCACCGTTCCACCGGCTCCTACATAACGATATACCCCTGCAAGCTCTGCCATCGGATCAACTTCCACCTCTGTTTCGATCAGCTGATCTGGCATCTGCTCCAGAAGTGCCAGAGCACTTCTCAGATCTCTTACTTTTTCTGCCATAAAAAACCTCCTGCGTTATCTTTATATTACTGTTCACTCCGTTCTCAGTAACATCTTTATTTTCTTATGTTATTTTATCTCTTTTTTACATGGTGAATCAATTCTTTCTATGATATAATTGTTTCCAATATGGAATGATTCGTCACTATTTTCTAAAAGGCAGGTGTTACCATGACCCTTGAACAGATCGACTATTTTATCTGTGCAGCTCAATCCCGGACTTTTTTTGATGCTGCAGAAGCTATGCATATCTCCCAGTCCTCCCTTTCCAAGCAGATCATGAAACTGGAAAAAGAACTGGAGCTTACCTTATGGGACCGCAGCAAGCGTACTGCTGTGCTTACTCCTGAAGGAGAGTTTTTTTACAAAGAAGCACTTAAGATTTCCAGACAGTATCATCGTTCTCTGGAAGCGGTGTACTATTTTAAGGACAGTAAGCTCCAGGCACTTCATATTGGAACACTTCCTTTTCTTTCTCAGTACCATCTTACTTCTGTGATACACAGTTTTTGTGATACACACCCGGAGCTTTCTTTTTCTCTGAAGGAGGTAGAAGACGAAGAACTTCTTTCCGGTCTTGAAAAAGACTTTTTTAATCTGATCTTTGTACGAAAACACATGATAGACCCGGAGCTCTATACTTTTCATGCTCTCACAGCAGACCGTCTGGTTGCTGTTTTTCCTGAAGCTCATCCCTCCGCGTCCAAAAAATCGGTCTCTCTTTCCGAACTGAAAAAAGAATCTTTTATCCTGATGCCTCCGCACACTTCCATTTACCGTTTCTGTATGCAAAGTTTTCATAATGCAGGGATCCACCCTCAGCTTCTGCGTACTGCCCGTGCAGAATCTATTGTCAGCGCAGTGGAAATTGGCGAAGGGATCAGTCTTCTTACAGAAAGCAGCTTTCAGTTCTTTCGTCAGCCTTCGCTTGTTGCTGTCCCGGTTAATGGACTGGAAAAGCTATCTGTTGGAATTGCCCATAAAAAAAATATGGCTCTCACAACCTCTGCAGAATGTTTTCTGCAGTTTGTGAAAAGCCATATGTAAGGTATTTTTTCTATAATCCAAGCATCATTCCCACACCATGTACCGCAAACGCAACGATCCATGCAGTGGCACACTGTACTAATACAATACCAGCGGCAGCTCTTACAGTTCCCATCTCCCGACGCACAGTTGCAATAGCTGCAACACAGGGTGTATAGAGCAAAGTAAAGATCAAAAATACGTAAGCAGTAAACGGTGTAAATAAAGTCTGAAGCAACGCCGTATTTCCGCCCAGAAGGACTGTCAGCGTAGACACAACACTCTCTTTTGCCATAAAGCCCGTGATCAATGCGGTGGATACTCTCCAGTCACCAAAGCCCAGCGGAGCAAAAAGTGGTGCCACGATGCTTCCGATCTTTGCCAGAAGGCTCTGATCTGTGCTGGTAACAAGGTTAAGACCTGCATCAAAGTTCTGCAGGAACCACACGATCAGCGTTGCCGCAAAAATAATTGTAAACGCTTTCTGGATAAAGTCCTTCGCCTTTTCCCAGATCAGCTGTCCTACACTTTTTGCAGAAGGAAGCCGGTAATTGGGAAGCTCCATGACAAACGGAACCGGCTCTCCCTTATATTTCGTCTTTTTCAGGATCAGCGCATACAGGATCCCGCAGAGAATTCCTGCAAAATAAAGGCTGATCATCACAACTCCTCTCCACTGCTTCGGGAAAAATGCACTGGTGAGAAGTCCGTAGATTGGAAGCTTGGCACTGCAGCTCATAAACGGAGTAATCAGGATCGTCATTTTCCGGTCACGTTCACTGGATAATGTTCTGGTTGCCATAATGGCCGGCACCGAACAGCCGAATCCGATCAGCATCGGCACAAAGCTTCTTCCGGAAAGTCCGATCTTTCGAAGGAGCTTGTCCATAACAAAGGCTACACGAGCCATATATCCGGTATCTTCCAGGATTGACAGGAAGAAAAACAAAGTAACGATCGTAGGAAGAAATCCGATCACGCTTCCGATACCGCTTAAAATTCCATCCACAACCAGTGACTGCAGTACTGAGCTGACACCTGCCACCTCCAGTCCCCTGCCAATAAGTGCAATTACCCAGTTCACGACCATAGTCATTCCGTCTGAAAGCCAGGCTCCCAGATAATTAAACGTCATCACAAATACAATTGCCATAATTCCCACAAAACAGGGAATTGCTGTATATTTTCCGGTAAGGATACGATCTATGGCGACACTTCGTTTATGCTCACGGCTTTCTGCCGGTTTTACCACAGTTTTCTCACAAAGCTTTTCAATAAAATTGAAGCGCATGTTCGCAAGAGCTGCCTCACGGTCCAGACCGCCATCCTTCTCCATAACATGTACCAGCCCATCAAGAACCTTTTTTTCACCTTCAGGCAAAGCCAGACGTTTTTCGATCAGAGAATCTTTCTCTACGATCTTCGTAGCTGCAAAACGTACAGGAAGTCCTGCTTTTTTTGCATAGGGTTCGATCAGATGAACGGCTGCATGGATACATCTGTGAAGTGCGCCTACCGGATCCTTCGGTGACTGATTGTCAGTACAGAAATCAATTCTTCCTGGTGCTTCTCTGTATCTTGCAACATGGACTGCATGATCGATCAGCTCATCAATTCCTTCATTCTTCGCTGCTGAAATAGGTACAACCGGAATTCCTAAAATCTCCTCCAGTTCATTGATCCGAACAGAGCCTCCATTTGCCCTTACCTCATCCATCATATTTAAGGCCAGCACCATTGGGATTCCAAGCTCCATCAGCTGCATGGTAAGATAAAGATTTCTCTCAATATTGGAAGCATCTACAATATTAATGATTCCTGTCGGCTTCTCATTCAGCAGAAAATCTCTTGTTACGATCTCCTCGCTGGAATACGGGGAAAGTGAATAGATTCCAGGAAGATCCGTTACCGTTGCCTCCGGATGCCTCCGGATGCTTCCTTCTTTCTTGTCAACAGTTACACCTGGAAAGTTACCAACATGCTGATTGGAACCTGTCAGCTGATTAAAAAGAGTTGTCTTTCCACAGTTCTGATTACCTGCCAGTGCAAACGTGATCGGTTCCCCTTTGGGAATCGTATCACCGATCCGGTTCTTACGATAATCTCGAGCCTTTCCAAGTTCTCCCACACCAGGATGAGCAATCGGCTGATGCCGTTCATTTTCTTTCTTCGTTTCCGTCATGGATTCGATCGATACGATCTCAATCTTTGCAGCTTCCGCCAGCCGCAATGTCAGCTCATATCCGCGCAGCACAAGCTGTACCGGATCTCCCATAGGAGCTGTTTTACGAAGAGACACTTCTGTCCCCGGTGTAAGCCCCATATCCAGAAGATGATGTCTCAGCTCCCCCTCGCCACGAACACTGATGATTCTGCCACATTCTCCAGTCTTTAATTTGTCCAGTGTCATATTGTCACCTCATCATAAGTACAATTTACATGGTCAATACATATATCTGTATTATCCACTGGTACATCGTTTCGTAAATAACTATATCAATCGGATTCACAGACAAGTGAATGGTATAGTTATTTCAAAAACGATGTACTAATATAAATGTAACACAATTTAAGTTATTTGACAATAACTGATTAATCTGATAAGTTTCGTACAAATAATACCAATTCAAAAGTTATTTATCATTAACATTTATATTTTTTCTCACTTTAACACAATTCCTGTTTGATAAACAAACATCTTCATATTTTTTTTCAGACATACAATAACATCCATGTATATTCCCGCAATAAAAAAGCGCAAACGACATATTATCTGTCGTCTGCGCCTTTTTATTGCGAGAACCGCTTCGGTGAATCCTTACTCACCAATTAACCAATTGTACATTTCCTCATACTGACGTGCGGAATTGTTCCAGGAAAAATCTGCAGCCATCGCGCGATCTACCATTTTATTCCATTCACGTTTCTTGTCATAATATACACTCTCTGCATAACGGATCGTAGCAAGCATTTCATGTGCATTGTAATTTACGAAGGAGAATCCTGTTCCGGTTCCCTCGAATTCATTGTACGGGACAACTGTATCCTTCAGACCACCGGTCTCTCTGACGATCGGAAGAGTTCCATAACGAAGGCTCATCAGCTGGCTTAAGCCACATGGCTCAAACAGTGACGGCATCAGAAATGCGTCAGATGCTGCATAAATTCTGTGAGACATTGCCTCATCATAGTAGATCTGTGCAGATACCTTGCCATGATACTTCCAGTCAAAATGACGGAACATATTCTCATAACGTTCCTCACCGGTACCAAGAGCAACGATCTGAACCGCATCCTGACACAGTTCGTCCATGATATAAGCGATCAGATCAAATCCCTTCTGATCTGTCAGGCGGGATACAATACCGATCATCATAGCTTTCGGATCCTGCTCAAGTCCAAGATCTTTCTGAAGCTGGATCTTGTTCTTGATCTTCTCCTTGCGGAAGTTCTTTGCATTGTAGTTCTTGGTGATATTCGGATCTGTCTCCGGATTGAATTCATTGTAATCAATACCATTTACAATACCACGCAGGCTGTTGGCTCTCGCATTGAGAAGTCCGTCCAGCTTCTCACCATAAAACGGTGTCTTGATCTCTTCTGCATAGGTATTACTTACTGTGGTAATGGCATCTGCAAATACCATACCGCCCTTCAGGAAGTTTGCGTCCTTGTATGCTTCCAGTTTATCCGGCGCAAAGTAGTAATCGGAAAGGCCTGTGATATCCTTAACAGTCTTAACATCCCATACACCCTGAAATTTCAGGTTATGTATTGTCATAACAGTCTTGATTCCACGGAAGAATTCATTCTCCTGGAAAGAATCGTGAAGGTAAACCGGAACAAGTCCTGTCTGCCAGTCATGACAATGGATGATATCCGGTCTGAATCCGATCACCGGAAGAACCGATAACACAGCTTTGGAAAAGAAAGCAAATTTCTCAAGATCCCATGGTGCACTGTCATATGGTTTCGGACCGCTGAAATAATATTCATTGTCAATGAAGTAAAACTGGATCCCGTCATACTGCATCTGCATAATGCCTACATAGCAGTTCTTAAATCCCAGATCCATATAAAAATGGGTCACATACTCCATTTTGTCTTTCCATTCCTGTTTCATGCAGGCATATTTCGGTAAGATCACGCGTATATCAAAATATTTTTTGTCAAAGCACTTAGGCAGTGAGCCGGCAACATCAGCGAGTCCTCCTGTTTTGATAAAAGGTACTGCTTCTGATGTAGCAAACAGAATTTTTTTCATCTGTATTCCCCTCCCTGGGTACACCCGTTTTTATTTATGATTATACTCCAAAATTCATCTAATTTAAAGACCGATTTTTATATTCTAGTCTGATTTTATCTGCGATCAGTGCTATAAATTCAGAATTCGTGGGTTTCCCTTTTCCGGTGCTTACAGTATATCCAAACAATTCATCAATGGTATCCATCTTTCCCCGGCTCCATGCCACCTCGATCGCATGTCGGATCGCCCGCTCCACTCTGCTCGGTGTTGTCTGATGACGTTTCGCAATGGTTGGATATAATACCTTGGTAATGGAATTGAGCATTTCCATGTCATTGACAGACAAAATGATCGCATCCCTTAAATACTGATACCCCTTGATGTGTGCCGGAACTCCGATCTCATGAATGATATTCGTCACATCGGTTTCCAGATTCCTCTCCGGCTGAGGCTTTTTGGTTTCTGTGATACCTGGCCTTGCAATCTCCCGCACTCTTCTGTCCCCAATCTTCCGAATATGTTTGATCCGGTTTAAAAGTGTGGTGTTGTCAAAAGGCTTCAAAACATAATAGTCTGCTCCAAGACTGAATGCATCCTCTGTAATCCTCTCCTGTCCAATTGCAGATAATACGATAAACACTGGAACTTTTTTGACATTTGCGTTATGGGAAAATTTCTCCATAACGGAAAGGCCGTCCATCTTCGGCATAATGATGTCGAGAATCACCACATCCGGCTCCTTATCTTTAATTATGTTACAGATTTCTTCTCCGTTGTGTGCTTTTCCGACCAGTTCAAGGTCTTTATCTTCTTCGATCATCTGACCGAGCATGTCTGTCATTTTCGCGTTATCATCAGCAATTGCAACATTTAATTTGTCCATGAGGACCCTCCTAACTTCTATCTCCTTGGGTTTCCAGACATACCCCCTGTCACCACGGCAGTAACCGACACTGTTAGCTGCCTGCGCTTTCCCCTTGCTGGCGACAAAATTATTATAGTGGAAATCCTGTAGTAAAATCAAGATAAAAGTAGTTATTTTATCACACTTTCGTACGATATTTTTCGACATTTTTTCTCTTATATATCACAAAATTCACCAAAATGCAGGTATTTCAATCTGTATCCGGCATTTTTCCCCATATAAAAAAGAGGCACTTTTCCCGGACTTTTTCCATGTTTTTGTGCCTCTTTCCTCAACTGCAGATTATGCATTGCCTGTCATATTTTCAATAAAAATCCCATATCCGCCGGTAGAATCCTGCACAAATACATGAGTCACAGCACCAAAGAGTTTTCCGTTCTGAAGCACAGGACTTCCAGACATTCCCTGAACGATCCCACCTGTTTTTTCCAGGAGTTCTTTATCTGTGATCTGGATCACGAAGCTCTTATTAGAATCCTCATGGTTCATATCGATCCTGGTGATCTCTGCGGCATATTCTTTTACTTCGCCGTCTGTGCAGCAGAGAACAGATGCGGGTCCAATTTTCAGATCCTGTTTGTAACCTACAGGAATCTTCTTCAGATCCAGATTTTTCACCTGATCAGCATCCACAGTTCCAAAAATGCCGTTTTTACTGTTTTCGGAAATCTCACCCAGGATATTGTCAGCTTCGTATCGGATCAGACCAGATAGTTCTCCGGGATTTCCTTTTTCTCCTTTCCGGATCCCCAGGATCTGGGCGTTGTAAAGATTTCCATCTGCGATACTTAAAAGTTCGCCGGTATCCACATCGCTGATCCCGTGACCAAGAGCACCGAACCCTCCATTTTCGTCCACATAAGTCAGGGTTCCGATTCCCTGTGTATCGTCCCTCACCCAGATGCCAAGCTTATAGTTTCCTTTATCATCTTTCACCGGCGTCAGGGACAGGGGAATCGTCTCTTTTCCCCGGCGGACCTTCAGTGTTACAGATTCTCCGCAAAGATCTGCAAGATCCTCCAGAAGATCCTGCTTGCACTGGATCCGGTTCTGATCAAAAGCCACAATATAATCTCCCGGCTTTACAATGTCCCGGGCCGGTTCTTCCATCTCACCACTTTCCGAAAGGATCTCGCCTGTATCAATGATCAGAACTCCTTTCGTCTGCATATAAATACCTACTGCATCTCCGCTTGCATATACTTCTTTTGCAGTTATATTTTTTACCTTCACATCCTTAAAAGGGATCACTCCCAAGAGTCTGCAGTGCAACTTATAGCTGTCTTTTCCTGAAACGGTGATCGCATCATCAAAGCTGATAAAAGGGCGTTTAAGAAGATTGGCTACTTCCCGGCTGTCCTCATGATCCACCAGGATCTGATCCGGGATCTTTCTGTCCAAAAGCCGGTAGCCCAGCCATCCCATCAGAATCAGATCCAGCGCAAGAAATACAAGGAGCCAACATCGGTATTTTCTTTTTCTGTTCATCTTACGTCACATCCTTTGTAATTTTCTGATACAAACAAATCCCCACCCACTGCTTATTGCTTTTCGCAACTGAAGCAGGGGATTGACTTGATTCGGTTAAAAAAGAGGACCGACCTTTCGGCCGTCCTCTCTTAGTATGTAACGTATAAATTATTTCAGTCTTGTATTTTTTTGTTGCTGTGCCAATTCCTTCATCTCTCTTGCATTTCCAAGAACAGCCGGCGTGATCTGGGCACCGCCCAGAAGTCTGGCAAGCTCACGAACAGATTCCTCTCCTTCCAGAGGATGGATCTGGGTGATAGTTTCTGTTCCTTCTACATGTTTCTCAATCTCAAAATGGGTATCTGCCATTGCTGCGATCTGTGGAAGATGTGTGATACAAAGCACCTGCCTGTGCTGTCCGATCACTGCCATTTTTTCAGAGACCTTCTGTGCAGTACGCCCACTGATCCCTGTATCGATCTCATCAAAGATCAGTGTATCGATCTGATCTTTATCTGCAAGGATCGCTTTGATGGCAAGCATGATCCTGGAAAGCTCACCACCGGATACAATCTGTCCCAGCGGTTTTCTACTCTCACCTGGATTTGTGGAAATCTCATATTCCACCGCATCATAACCATTATCTGTATAATTTTTTCTGCGGTCAAAACGGATAGAAAAATCCACATCCTCAAAATTCAGTTCCTTCAATCCTTCGATAATCTTTTCATCCAGCTGTTTACTGTATTTTTTCCGGATCTCTGAAAGTTCATGCGAAGCTTCCTCAAGAATCTTTTCTGCCTGCATAAGTTTTTCTTTCAGTAACCGGAAATTTTCTTCGAATCTTTGAAGTTTTTCTAATTTTTCCTGCTGTTCCTTCTGATAGGACAAAATTTCATGGATCGTCTGTCCATACTTTGCCTTCAGACTATTGATCAGATCCAGTCTTTTTTCTGTTTCGAAAAAAGTTTCTTCGTCAAAAGTCAAACTATCCATATAAGAGGACAGATCACGGCAGAAGTCACTGAGAAGTGAATCGATTTCCACAAGAGCTTCCTGTAAAGGTGCAAGATCCTTATCGTAATCTGCAATTCTTGAAAACTCTTTCAGGGCATTTCCGGTCATATCTGCGGCGCCCTGTTCATATCCGGTCATCCCACGAACCATTTGTGCTGTTTCCATGATCCTTCTGGCGTTGCTCAGCTTCCGGTAGCGGTCCTCCAGTGTTTCGTCCTCTCCTGGAATAAGAGCTGCCTCCTCGATCTCATTGATCTCAAATTCCAGAAAGGCTTTTTCACGGTTGCGCTGTTCCTCATCCATATCCAGTGCTTTCAGCTGATCCACATAGTCCCGATACTCCTGATAAGCTTTCCGGACCTTCTCCCTGGCAGGAAGGATCTGTTCTTTTCCATATACATCCAAAATAGCCAGCTGGCGGTCTCCATAAAGAAGTGACTGATGCTCATGCTGTCCGTGAATGTCCAGAAGACAGGCTGCTGCTGCTTTCATCTGGCTGACAGTACTTGTCTCTCCGTTGATCTTGTTGATACTTCTGCCGTCCATGATCTTGCGGGACATCAGCACCTGTCCGTCTTCCGGATAGATGTCAAGCGCCGCAAGGGACTCTCTGGCTTTCGTGTTTTCAACCTGAAACAGCAACTCTACCAGGGCATAGGAAGCATTTTCACGAATCATGCTTCTGGAAGTTTTTCCACCCAGGATAAGCTGTATAGATCCTAACAGAATGGATTTTCCGGCTCCGGTCTCACCAGTTAAGATATTTAAGCCTGGTCCGAATTCCACCTCTGATTCCTCTATCAGTGCAAGATTTTTTACATGCAGATGTACTAACATTGATTTCCTTTCTGGTATAAAGCATTTACATATTCTGTCATTTTATTTTCCTCTGGATAAGATCCCGCCAAGCTTCTGAACTACACCCGGTGCCTGTTCAGAGGTTTTCACCACACACATAATGGTATCATCTCCGGCAATACATCCCAGGATTTCCGGCCATTTCATGGCATCAAGAGCTGCTGCTGCCGCCATGGCCATTCCCGGAATTGTTTTTACCACTACGATATTCTGTCCGATGTTCATAGCGATCACTGCATCTTTCAAAACTCTGGAATATTTATCACTTAACACATCCGGTGTATGTTCTTCCAGGATCGCATATCTGGACTTTCCATTGCTGCCTGCAACCTTTGTCATTTTCAGAGCACGGATATCTCTGGATACGGTAGCCTGCGTAACCTTAAAACCGGCCTCATTCAGTCTTGCCGCAAGTTCTTCCTGTGTATCGATCTCGTACTGACGGATCAGTTCGATAATTTTTTCATGTCTTGCTACTTTCAAAATTGAACCTCCTGCATCAGCTGTTACTCATTTTCTGTCTCAGAACCTCCACAAAGCTCAGATGGTTCAGCTTGAGGATTTTTGTCCTGACTGTGGCTTTCCGGATCACGATCCGATCACCGGTGACCATGGATATCTGGGTATCCCCGTCGAAAGAGGCCACCGCTTTCTCAATGGTATTATGTCTTCCCTCACCGATCTCTACTGTAACTGCCTCTTCCCCAGAAAGAATGATACTTCGGGTGTTCATGGTATGGGGAGCGATGGGGGTCATGATCATCATACTGGCACTGGGAGAAACCACGGGACCTCCCGCTGACAGACTATATCCGGTAGAACCGGTCGGAGTGGAAATGATGATACCATCTGCATTGTATGAATTCATATATGCATCATTAACATAATTCTTGAAACGGATCACACGGAGATGTCCTTCTCTTCCGATCACAATATCATTTAATGCGATATCTTTTCCAATAAGTTCTTCTCCCCGATAGATCTTTCCTTCCAGCATCATACGATCTTCCAGCTCATAGTCATCTGACAGAAGCCGATCCAGAGCCGGATACACGGAATTTTTATCCACCTCGGCAAGAAATCCCAGAGTTCCCAGATTGATTCCAAGAAGAGGGATATCCAGATGCACCACATCCCTTGCAGCCTGCAGAAGTGTTCCATCTCCACCCAGTACAATAATGCACTGTGTATCCTGCGGAATCCCATCCGGGTCCGTATAATGATACGGTCCTTCCATTTTTTCGGTAATCTTCTGCACATGACACCTGGCACCATGCTTCTCCAGATAGGCAATGATCCTATTAGAAAATGTCAGTTCCGGATCCTTGGCACTGTTTGGAATTATATAAAATCTGTCCATATTGCTTCAGTCCTTTCCAAACATCAGTCCAGCTGTCCGTGGGCTTCCTTTACCACATCCTCTACGGATACGTCAAGACTCACAGGTACTTCTGTTCCTTCCGGATGTTTTTTCAGATGAAGGAGATATTCAATATTTCCCTCAGGTCCCTTGATGGGAGAAAAGGAAAGATGACAGGGCTCCATAGAAATACTCATGGCATAATCTCTGACTTTCTCAATGACTTCTTCATGGACCTTCGGATCACGGACAACGCCTTTTTTTCCAACTTTTTCTCTGCCGGCCTCAAACTGAGGTTTGATGAGACATACGATCTCTCCGTCCTCTGTGAGAAGGTTTCTTACAGGAAGAAGCACTTTTGTAAGGGAGATAAAAGAAACATCGATCGAAGAAAATGCTGCCGGATCTTCCAGATCTTCCGGTACCACATAGCGAATGTTTGTCTTTTCCATACACACAACTCTCGGATCATTTCTGAGTTTCCAGTCCAGCTGTCCATATCCCACATCAATGGAATAGACTTTGACCGCTCCGTTCTGAAGCATACAGTCTGTAAAGCCGCCGGTGGATGCGCCTACATCCATGCACACCTTATCCTTCAGCGTCACGCCAAAATTTTTCATGGCTTTTTCCAGCTTCAGTCCGCCTCTGCTGACATAAGGAAGAGTCTTTCCTCTTACCTCCAGCTTGACAGTCTCAGCAAACATGGAGCCAGCCTTGTCTTCCTTCTGACCGTTGACATATACTTCCCCGGCCATGATATACGCTTTTGCTTTTTCGCGTGACGGTGCAAGTCCCTGTTCCACCATCATGATATCCAGTCTTTTTTTCATATTATCCTCCAACAGCCCGGCTCTTTATGTGCCGGGCTGTAAAATGCCTCACAGCTTCGTATTCTTCTGCAAAGGCTATGTCCTTTATTTTCTGTTATTCACAAGATTTTCCCAGCTCTGTTCTACCGCATCCAGGATTCCCTGTACATTTAAACCTATTTTCATTCGCTGACGGTCCACCGTTCCATGCTCAATAAAATGATCCGGTATTGCCAGTGGAAGAACTCTTACTTCCGGATGACAGGCTTCCATATAAGCAGATACATGTTCTCCGAACCCACCGCTTTTTACATTCTCCTCCACAGTGACCAAAAGACTGTGGTTCTGCGAAAGCCGATCAAGAAGCTCTGTATCCAGAGGCTTTACAAAACGGACATTGACAAACGTAGCTCCTGCTATTTTGTGATCTCTTATCTCTTCACAGACCTTCTGACAGACAGAAACCATGCTGCCAACCCCGAGAACTGCAATCTCACTGCCTGGAGTGATCACTTCACTTCTGCCCTTCTTAAGTGGCTCATGACATTCTTCCATATCGGTACATGCCGATCCTTTCGGATATCGGATCGCACAGGGACCATCCAGCTCTTCTACTGCAAATTTCAACATCTCCTCAAGCTCTTTTCCATTCTTGGGAGCCATAACTGTCATATTGGGAATCATGGACAGATAGGATAAATCAAAGCATCCATGATGTGTTTCACCATCTGCTCCGACAAATCCTGCCCTGTCAATGGCAAAGATCACATGAAGATCCTGCATACATACATCGTGAAGGATCTGATCGATCCCTCTCTGCAGGAACGAAGAATATACCGCAAAAACCGGGATCATTCCCCCAAGTGCCATGCCTGCCGCAAAGGTTACTGCATGTTCTTCCGCAATACCCACATCAAAAAAACGCTCCGGGAATTTCTTCCGGAATCGGTTCAGTCCGGTTCCATCTGGCATAGCAGCTGTAATAGCAACTACTTTTTTGTTCTTCTCTGCCAAAGAACATATTGCACCGGAAAAATGATCCGTATATGTCGGCGCTGTTTTTGCTGCAAGAGGTCTGCCACTCTGGATGTCAAAAGGACCTGTTCCGTGAAAACGCTCCGGATGGGAAGATGCCGGTCCATAGCCTCTGCCTTTTTCTGTAAGGACATGGACAACAACCGGTCCCTCCACTCTCTTTGCCTCATTAAAAAGCTTCATCATCTGGCGCATATTATGGCCATCTACCGGTCCAAGATAAGTCAGCCCCATATTTTCAAAAAGCATTCCGGGAATGATCAGCTGCTTGATGCTGCTCTTGGTCTTTCGGACCGTATCTACCACGGCGGTTCCAACATGGGGAATCTTTTTGAGTGTTTTTGTCACGCCGATCTTCATTCCTGTATAAGTCTCAGCTGTACGCAGAGCGCTTAAATAGGTGGACATTCCTCCTACGTTCTTGGAAATAGACATGTTATTATCATTGATGATAATAATAAAATTAGTCTTCAGCTCAGCCGCATTGTTCAATGCTTCATAAGCCATCCCACCGGTAAGCGCACCATCTCCGATCACGGAAACCACATGGTATTTCTCTCCCATCAGGTCTCTGGCACGGACATAGCCAAGTCCTGCGGAAATGGAATTGGAACTGTGTCCGGTATCAAACGAATCACAGTTACTTTCATTCCTTTTTGGAAAACCGCTTAAACCTCCTTCTTTACGAAGATCCTTAAAGCCGTCTTTTCTTCCTGTAAGGATTTTATGTGTATAAGCCTGATGTCCCACATCCCAGATCAGCTTATCCTGTGGAAGATCAAGCACATTATGCAGAGCAAGAGTCAGCTCCACCACACCCAGATTGGATGCCAGATGGCCACCTGTCTCACTTACACTCTGGATCAAAAAGCTCCTGATTTCCTCAGCAAGGCGCGGAAAATCCTCCAATGAAACTTTATGAATATCATTTGGCTTTTTAATTTTTTCCAGAATCATTTGTACCCTTCCTTTGTTCTTTCTATTTCCTGCGGCTGACAAGACTTTCCACAAGAAGATCCAGAAATCCGTTCTTCCTGTCAAGGTCGTCTAAAAGTTCTACCGCATGGTCAGAAAGTTCTTTAACCCTGCTGGCTGCTGCCGGGGCTCCAACAAGGCTTACATAGGTAACCTTGTTGTTTTTTTCATCACTGTGGATCGGTTTTCCCAGTTCCTCCTGGGTACTGGTCACATCAAGGATATCATCCTGGATCTGAAAAGCCAGCCCGATGTTTTCTGCAGCCTGCTCCACAACCTTAAGTTCTTTCTCAGATGCCCCTGCCAGCACAGCACCGGTCATCATGGAAGCCTCGATCAATGCAGAGGTCTTGTTTTTGTAAATATAATCCAGCATCTTGTGTTCCAGAGGTTTCCCATCATTCTCCACATCAACACTCTGTCCACCAAGCATACCGTTGATGCCGGTCTTATCTGCAATGATCCGCATGGCGGCTATCACACGGTCTTTATCCTCGGTCAGATCAAAGGCGGAAAGCATCACTTCATAAGCTCTGTTAAGGAGTGCCACACCGCTTAAAACGCCCATGGCCTCTCCGTATACTTTATGTGTGGTCAGCCTTCCCCTTCGGTAATCATCGTTATCCAGTGCAGGGAGATCATCATGGATCAACGAATGTGTATGGATCATCTCCATAGCCGCCATAAAAGGCTCACAAAGCTTATCCTTTCCTCCAAACAGCTCGTAGGTTTCCCTGATCAGGATCGGGCGGAGTCTCTTTCCACCTGCCGTCATACTGTAATTCATGGCCTCTGCCATGGTTTTTGCAAAACCGGATTCTTCCGGAAGATATTCCCGGATCACATGTTCTGCTTCTTCTGTTCTTCTTTTCAGTTCTTCTTTAAAATTCACGAAATGTCCCATCCTCATTCATCTGAAGCATCTTTTTTTCTACAGTATCCAGTCTTCCGTTCAGATCCTTTAGGAGCTCCATTCCCTGTCTGTAGAGGCGGAAAGACTCCTCAAGAGGTGTTTCTTTATCCTCCAGCTTCCGGGCAAGCAGATCAAGCTCCCCAAAAGTATCTTCTATGGATTTCTCTTCTTTCTTTGCTTCTGCCATTATCGCTCTTCCTTCCTGATGCGATCCGCAACTGCTTCTATGACTCCATCGGTTACTGCAATGGAGATCCTGTCACCTTTTTTTATCTGACTGATCTCTGTCACCGCATGTCCGTCTGAGTCGGACACAAATGCATATCCTCCATTTAGCTTTCTTAATGGAGAAAGTCCCTCAAACCGCTGGATCCATATTGCCAGTTCATGTCTTTTCTCTGTAAGCTTTTGTTCCATGGAAGAACGCAGGCATTCCTCCAGCTCCGATGCATACTGACGTTTTTCACGTAACATGGACTCCGGGCTCAGATACTGGAATCTGTTCTCATAGGCCTTAAGTTTTGCGGCAAAAAGTTCTGTCTTACTGTTCATGGCACGCTGCAGACGGTCTCCGTACATATGAAAGCTCTCCAGAACACTGCGAAAATCATCCACTGCCAGCTCTGCTGCAGCAGATGGTGTAGGTGCCCGCAGGTCTGCTACAAAATCCGCAATGGTAAAATCCGTCTCATGTCCCACTGCCGAGATCACCGGTGTCCTGCACTCAAAAATAGCACGGGCAACGCTCTCCTCGTTAAAGGCCCAGAGATCTTCAATAGAGCCACCTCCACGGCCGACGATGATCACGTCCACCCCTGCTTTATCCAGCATCCGGATTCCCTTTACGATACTCTGCGCCGCTCCCTCTCCCTGCACAAGTGCCGGATAAAGGATCACCTGCAGATATGGATTCCTTCTGCCTGCAATATTGCGGATATCCTGTACTGCTGCACCAGTAGGTGCTGTCACCACGCCAAGGGTATGAATAAAATGAGGAATGGGCTGCTTATATTCCTGGGCAAACATCCCCATATCCTCAAGTTCCTGTTTCAGTGCCAAATACCGTTCATAGAGGGCACCAGCACCTTCCAGTGTGATCTCTTTTGCATAAAGCTGATAACGCCCGTCTCTCTCATATACGTCTACAATTCCGCCTGCAACTACCTTATCCCCGTCCTTCATGCGAAAAGCAAGACCTCTGCGGTGTCCCGCAAACATCACACAGCTTAATGTGCCTGTTTCATCCTTCAGGGAAAAATAAATATGTCCGCTGGTATGGTATTTACAGTTGGATACCTCTCCCTTTACGTAGACTTTCCGGAGAAAGTAATCCTGGGTAAACATATTTTTGACATAATGGTTTACCTGACCGACAGAATAGACGTTTCTCATGCGTTCTCTTCCGGGGCTTCTGCTGCCTTCTCTTCTGTGTCAGCAGTCTCCTCCTCGTTTTTCTTCTCATCCTTCTCAGATGCGATCTTACCCAGTACTCCATTTACAAAGGAGCCGGAAGCATCTCCGCCAAATCTTTTGGCAAGTTCTACCGCTTCGTTGATAGCTACTCCTGTCGGTACGTCTGCATCATATTCCATCTCATATACTGCCAGACGAAGTGCCGCAAGATCCACACGGCTCATACGCTTTGTCTTCCATCCACGGCTTGCACTGTTCAGCTGTGCATCGATCTCTTCCAGATGTTCTTTCACATGTGCGTACTTCTTCTTCATATATTCCTGGTCCTGTTCTGAAAGTTCTCCAAGACCTTCAAAATAAAGAGAGAGCTGTTCTGTCATCTCTTCTTCTGAATTAAACTCTGTCATAAACATAAGTTTAAATACATGTTCTCTCTGTTCTCTTCTTCTCATAATTTCCTCCTAAGACGGAAAAAAGGAAAGGTTTACTTTCCTTTTTCGTTCTCCATATCCACGCTGGCAATATGAATATTTACATCTGCAACCTCAAGTCCTGTCATATTCTCAATAGCGGATTTAACCTTCTCCTGAACCTTCTTGCTTGTCTCAAGAATGTTTCTGCCATACTCGATATTCAGTGACAGATCCACGGTAACGACTCCTTCCAGAATGGTTACTCTCACGCCCTTGGACAGATTCTTCTTTCCAAGTTTACTTACCAGCTCATTGGTGATATTTCCTGCCATGGAAGCAACTCCATCCACATCTGTTGCTGCAAGTCCTGCAACGATCGCAACAACTTCATCTGCAATGTGAACTTCACCGATTCCGCCCAAATCCTGTATCTTATATGTTGTTCTTTTTTCTGCCATGGGAAACCCTCCTACGGATATAATATTTTTGTTCGTAATTTTATACTATTATATCAAAAAAAGTTATGAAATAAAAGGGCTTATTTACTGAATTCTGTCAGTACCAGATCAGGGTTTCTGTCCTCAACCATGCCAACACTCCATGCATTGACAAAGAGCAGCAACGGATTTCCCTTAAGGTCTGTGACTTTCTTCATATCAGAAGTTCCCACGATCTTGTCTACTTTTACAGTCTCCTTGTTGGCAATCCAGCGGATATGCTCATATGGAAGTGTTTCCAGGCGGATATCTACATTATACTCATTCTCCAGACGGTATTTCAGGACATCAAACTGCAGGATACCTACAACACCCACAATGATCTCTTCCATACCGGTGTTAAACTCCTGGAATATCTGGATTGCACCTTCCTGAGCGATCTGGTTGATACCTTTTACAAACTGTTTTCTCTTCATGGTATCGATCTGACGCACACGTGCGAAATGCTCCGGCGCGAAGGTCGGGATCCCCTCAAAGGCAAATTTCTTTCCAGGTGCGCAGATGGTATCTCCAATAGAAAAAATACCCGGGTCAAAGACACCGATGATATCACCTGCATAAGCCTCCTCCACAACATGACGGGATTCTGCCATCATCTGCTGCGGCTGAAGAAGTCGCATCTTCTTGTCTCCCTGCACATGATAAACCTCTTTGGTCGCATCAAACTTGCCTGAACAGATCCTCATAAATGCGATACGGTCTCTGTGAGCCTTGTTCATATTCGCCTGGATCTTAAATACAAAGGCTGAAAAATCATCACTCATAGGATCTACCGGTCCGCAGTCTGCAGTTCTCGGAAGCGGAGAAGTGGTCATCTTCAGGAAATGCTCCAGAAATGTTTCCACACCAAAGTTGGTAAGAGCAGAACCGAAAAATACCGGTGTCAGCTGTCCTTTGCTGACTTCTTCCTGAGAAAACTCCGCACTTGCGCCATCCAGAAGCTCGATCTCTTCCATCAGCTGTTCTTTCTGTTCCGGATCCATGACCTCATCTGCATGAGGATCATCAATATCGATCTCTTCGATCACACCTTCCTTGGTACCTTTCTGTGTATCAGAGAAGGTAAGGATCTTCTTTGTATTACGGTCAAAAACGCCTCGGAATTTCTTACCGGAACCGATTGGCCAGTTGATCGGACAGGTAGCAATGCCAAGCTCTTTTTCGATCTCATCCAGAAGATCAAACGTATCATTGGCATCTCTGTCCATCTTGTTGATAAATGTAAAGATCGGAATGTGTCTCATAACACAGACCTTGAAAAGCTTACGGGTCTGTGCCTCAACACCCTTGGATCCATCGATGACCATAACTGCTGAATCCGCAGCCATCAATGTACGGTAGGTATCCTCGGAGAAATCCTGATGTCCCGGTGTATCCAGAATGTTAATACAATATCCGTCATAATGGAACTGAAGAACGGATGAAGTTACGGAAATACCTCTTTCCTTCTCGATCTCCATCCAGTCTGATACTGCATGGCGGGCCGTAGCCTTACCTTTTACACTTCCGGCCAGATTGATGGCCCCTCCATACAGCAGGAATTTTTCTGTTAATGTTGTTTTACCGGCATCCGGATGAGAGATGATGGCAAATGTTCTTCTTTTTTCTATTTCTTTCGTATACTTCGACACGTGAGCCTCCTGTATATTCTCTGATATCTCTATTTTACTATAACCTTTCCTATTCTAGTATAGACAAGGCTTTGCTGTCAAGGCAATTCAGTCGTAAATTCCCTCTGTATCAATAGTCTGATCGTTCTGGATATCTGCAGCCGTCTCTGCGTCCTCAGATGTTTGATCCGCCGGATCGCTTTCCACAGATGCAGCGGTATCCTGCACCTCCTCACCTGTACTTTCCGCATTATCCTCTGCACCTCCCGTATTTTTTTCAGCTTCATCTGCAGTATTTATGACATCCGATGCATTTTTACTTTGACTCAGAGGCGTGATCACAATGCTCTCTGCTGCCACACCGGTTTTCCTCTTTACAATATCCTCGATCTGTGCACGTTTTGCATCCTCCAGATCTGCATCCGGCACCACAACATCCGCAGTTTCACCCGTTAGATTTACGATCACATTTTCAAAGCCCTTCGCCTCCAGAAGAAGCTCTGCAGCCGCCTCTTTTTCTGTAAGATCTGTCATGGAAACCATTGTGTTAATAGCATTCTGTTTTTCCTCTTCGCTGATATCTTTATTACTGATGATCGCCTGCAGGTCCGCTTTGTTCTGGGAACGCACCTGCTCCCTGCTGACTTTTGCCTGTGCTGCAAAATCCGAAGCACCGGTAAGTACGGCCTCGCCCGGGGATGCGGTATCCATCACCTCCGACTGGGTTGTGCCATCTGCCCCGTTCTCATCCAGAAGGGCTGTTTCATCGGTCAGGTCATAATCCACGTCATCCAGGATACTGCTGCTGTCTGTACTCGTCTCCTTATCCTTAAATCCCAGATCCACATCTGCGAAATTCAGATATCCGGCCACAGCAATGAGAATGGCCAGCGAGGTGATGATTACCTGATTTTTCTTCATGATCTTTTTCACTTCTACTCTCCTCATTTCATTTTCATTATTCTAATTTTATTAGCGTCGATCTGAAATAATGCCATAATTGCCTGCTGAATATTCTGGACTGTCACTGCGCTGCCTGCTCCCTGAGCCGCCACCAGCACACCGGTAACTTCATTTTTGCTGCTTATGGAAAAGTTTTCCGTATTTCCCTCATCCCCGGTCATAATGATCACTTCCACTTCTCCGACTCCTTCTACATTGGAAAGCAGTTCCTCAAGGCGGCTCTCCAGGCGGGTTTTCTCCGCATTCTGATCCTCTGCTGTTTTACTGTTCTTTCGGGTTACCGGAAGTCCTGCCACCAGAAGAAGGATTCCCAGAAGAAGGAAAACTCCCCACTCCTTCCATCCCATCCTCAGAAGCCAGGATCTGATACTGTCCTTTCCTGAGTCCGCAGATTCTTTCGAGCTCATTTTTCACCGCCTCCCTCTGTTTTTCTGTGACTGTTCCATAAAGTGTTATGGTCAGCTGAAGCTCTTTCTCCATATCTACTTCTGTTTTTGCCGAAAAAACCCCTTCTTTCCTGAGGATACCCTGAACCTGATCCTTCAACTCCTGTTCATATGCTCCTTTAAGAAATGTTTCCCTTATTCCTTCTGCTTCTGTCTTCATACGTACCTGTTCTTCTCTCCCATAATTATTGCTGAATCCGGACAGAAGTTCTTCACTTTTTCCCACTACGGCAAATATAGGCGTACAGATCAAAAGCACCAACAGAAGCCCCATAAACAGCCGTATATACTGCTCATAACGCTTATCAGGCAGAATATGCAGAAGTGCTGTAGTAAGTACATGAAAAAAAGCCAGGCTTTTCATCCACTGATAAAGTTCTGTTCTCATCCCAAGCCTCCTCCTGCCATCAGGATCAGAAATGTAAGCATACATAAAATTTCCGCAGTAAACAGGATTCTCATCAGAAGTGCACATCCCTCTGCCATGGTGCCAAAGGCTTCTACCAGCCGTTTGTCTGATACAGGCTGCGCCGCAGCCGCCAGAAAGCGATAGGTCAGTGACAAAAGTCCATATCGGACCAATGGCCCCGCCCCCACCGCCAGGATTACCAGTAAAAGCGCAATGCCCAGACTGTTTCTTACAAGAACAGCTGTGGTAAGGACCAGTTCCGTAACTGCATTTACCGCGCTCCCGATCCCAGGAAGAGCACCTGCAGTTTTTCCCACAGCACTCCGCTTCAGAGAATCCATTACCGGAGCTACAAGCCCACGCACCACCTGCAGTCCTGCTGCCACTCCAAGTAATGTCCGAAGCCCCCAGGAGATCACAGTCTCGATCAGCTCAGCCATTTTTCCCAGCATTTCTTCCCTGGAAAGATGATTTACAAATTTCAGAAGAATATATAAACTCACTCCGGGAAGCAGTACTCGTTCCAGGATCCATTGAAAAAGCCACACCAGAAGCAATACTCCCTGATAAAAAGCAGCTGCACTGGATGCACCTGACGCTGCTGCCACTGCCATAAAATACACCGGTGAAAGTTCCTTCATAAACTCCGTGATCCACGCAAGCATTGAAAGCAGTGATGCACTCAAACCGGAAAAACTGTTCATCAGAAGAGTAAAAACAAGAAGATACACCACATAAAAACTGATCTCTCCTACCTGCCCGTTATCAAAGGCACCGGCAAACCCGGAAAAAACGGCAGCGAACAACAGCAGAAGCAACAACTTCACGATCAGCTCTTTTTCTCTTTCAATACCATAAAAAAGGAGACTGTGCAAAAATTCCCGCACACTCTCCTCCGAAAGCACCTCTTCCCCTGACAACAGTCTGTGAAACGCTTCTGCAACAGAAAATGTTTTTTCTCCAAGCATCTCATCTACCATGGACTGCAGGTCGGTAAGCTCCATCTGATCTGTGATCTGTTGTTCCGCCGAAGAAGCATAAACGATCACACCGCCAAAACAGCTTATAACTACAGCCAGAAACAGGGCTGCACAAATCTCTGACCAATATCTTTTCATGCAAGAAATCCCTGTATAGTATCCAGCAGTGCCAGAAGAACCGGCATACTTAAAACCATTACAGATAACCGGCAGAACAGTTCGATCTGTGCACCAGTGGAGGAATATCCTGCATCTCTGCATATACCGGATGAAAATTGTCCGATATAGGTGATCCCGATCATCTTCAGCAAAGTAGTGATATAGCTTCCATCAATCGGGAGACTCTGTTTCAGTCTCTCCAGGGACTGGAACAGATAGCTGATCTTCCCTACCGCTAATCCCAGTATCACAAGACCTATTCCCATCGTAACAAGGCTTACATACTCCGGCGCACGGTCTTTCAGAAGAATTCCCAGAAGAACCCCCGCTGTTCCCAGAACAGAAATCTTCAGAATATCCACGGTTCTTTCCCTCCCCTACAGTACAAAAAGCTGCTGGATATTTTTAAAAAGCTCATAAATATACGGCACGATCCAGAACAGTACTAAAAGAAGTCCTGAAAAACTCACCAGAAAAGCCTGTTCCTCCCTTCCGCTATGTTTCAGGATCTGAGAAAGAACAGAGACCAGGATCCCTACTGCACCGATCTTAAATATGATACTGACCTCCAAATGATCCCTCCTTTTCTTCTGAAAGCCTGTCCTTCTTACTACTGTCTGATAAACAATACTATACCAGGAGAACCGCAAGCAGCAGGCCTCCAAGAATCCCAATTCCCTGGTACAGTTTTTTCTTTCCGGAAACCTCCGCTTTCCGCTTCAATATCTCTGCTTCCAGATTATTTTCATACAGGGAAAGCTGTCGCATCTGCATTTCCAGATCCATATAGCCCAGATATTCTCCGAAAGAAAAAAAAGCGTCCTTTTCCCCATGGGTAAGGCAGCTTTTTTTCAGGGCGCTTTCCGCACATTCCCTGCATATCTGTGAAAGTTTTTCTCCTGTTCCCGCTTTCATCCTGTCCGCGGCACTGATGAGAAACTCTCTGTATTTTCCATTCATTCTTCCTGCGGCTCCATAAAAAGCATCCGGCAGTGATGCATTCCCGCAGCGGATCTCGCCTTTCAGGCAGATCACCATCTGAAGCAGTTTTTCCAGTATACGGATCTGCTCCGAAAGTCTCATACTTCCGGAAAATCCCATTCCGGCTCCTGCCGCCACTACCAGAATACATCCTACAATCCGGTACATAGGCATTTCCCATTTTCATCATAGATTCCTTCCACGATTCCTGCACGTTCATGCTTTCCCAGAAAAATATATCTCTGGAAAACCCGCGCTTCCCACAATTTCCGGAAAAACGGCTGGGATAATGTTTCTTCCATGGAAGCTCCATGTGCAGTTGCGATCAGACGACATCCACAGTGGATAACTGATTCCACAGCCTTGAAATCTTCTTCTTTTCCAAGTTCATCCACAGCAACCACAACCGGCGACATTGACCGGATCAGCATCTGCATCCCTTCTGCTTTCGGACAGCCGTCAAGGATATCCGTACGCATTCCAAGGTCATTCTGAGGGATCCCCTGATAGCATCCGGCCAGCTCACTGCGCTCATCGACTACTCCTACCGTAACACCGGAAATATTTCCCCATCCATTACTCATCTGCCGGATGATATCCCGAAGAAGCGTGGTCTTCCCACATCTGGGCGGAGAAACGATCAAGGTATGCATGATCTGCTCTCTTGTCTGGATATATGGCAGCACTTCTTCTGCACATCCCTGGATCTCATGTGCCAGACGGACATTGATGCAGGAAATATATTTCATCCCACGGATACGGTTTCCGTCCAGGATCACCTTTCCGGTAACTCCTACACGGTGCCCACCCTGTACACTCAAAAACCCCTGGCGGATCTCATCTTCATAAGCATACAGGGAATAGCCGCTGACATACTCCAGTGTTTCCTTAAGATCCTCCCGCGTAACCAGATAAGGTTCTGTATCTTTTTGCCGGAGGAAACATTCTCCCCCATCATAAGTGAGGAACAGAGGTCTTCCCACGCGGAGACGTATCTCATATAATTTATCATAATCAAGGTCTGCATCCACCAGAAGCTGGCGGACATTACTGGCAAACAGGTTCTGGATCTGGTTTGCGTCCATGTTTTCACCTCTTACACTTAAATATATTGCGGACATGCCGGATTTAGTACCTGTTGTCTTTTTTGATGCTCTCTCGTTTTTTCTTTATTCCGACAGAAAAAAAAGACTTTCTTCTTCGTCATAGGTCTCCATCTTCGAAAGATTCAGCTTCAGGACCCGATCCACAATATTTACGGAGGACGCACGGTATGCATAGGCACAGGATTCAAACATCACATAAAGACTGTCACCCTCCACCACGATCTGTTCCAGTCGTTCCGGAAAACGATAAGTTCTGGCAGAATTCTCGTTTACATACAAACGCTTATCGGATTGTTCATAAAACATCAGCCTGGATGGCAGGATTCCAAAAGAATGAGAGATCAAAAGCTTATCATTATAAAAAGCAATTCCCTGAACCTGCTCCGATATGGTGGAATAATCCAACGGAACTGCCATTTCAAAATCCATGCCCAGTTTCTCGTCCATGGTATTGATCAGTTTTCCCTCTTCGTCAACTCCGTATCGTGCAATTACACTTTCGTTATATTTTTCAAAGCAGCCTACATACAGACATCCCTTATAAAAGGTCATAAAAGAATCTCTCACGATCCCATAAAGACTGACTATCTGGAAAGTATCCACCGGCAGATGGCTGTCATCATAATCGTAGGCTTCTATTGTATCCATCTTTATACTCACTGCCTGTGCGATCCCGTTGATATTGGAGGAATACCATAATAACTTATGCTCCGGGTCATAGGCAAGTCCTCCCACATGAGGCTGTCCAGGCAGTATCACTTCTTTAATAAAATTATGCTTTTCCTTATCGATCACATAAATGACCGAATTATGTTTCTGTGTGCTGCAGTAAGCGCTGACCAGCACATAATCCTCTGTAACCGCCAGTCCCTGAGGCGTCATGGATGTACACATGGCAGGAGTGGCACCTTTTTTTGTGAGCAGCGTCCTGGTATTCTTCAGCCCGGGAATGACATATGTTCCATATTCCTTCTCTTTTTCTCTCCCATCAAAGGCAAAATAAGAAAAATCCTCTTTCTGGGAAAGCATCTGTTTCTGTCCCCGCAGTGTATACACTGCAGCACCTCGGTTTGTCACCACAGCTTTTGTGGGCAGCTCAGTTTTTGCACGGTAAACAAATGCATATAAAAAATAACATATGCACAGCACAAAAACAACTGCCAGGATCTTCAGAATGAAAATCCTGAAGCTGTGTTTCATCTCTTTGTTCATTTCATCGTCTCTATTTGCTATCTCAAAATGATGTCTTCGTATTCAAATCGTAATTCCAGGCTGTCTCTGGACCAGATCGCACCACTGTATCCCGGTTCCAGCTCCAGCATTATGTAATTTCCCTTATCCATGGAAATCGTACGCAGATCCCTGGACAGTCCCTCTCCGGTCCATTTGATATATGCCTCTCTCAAAACCCACTGGGCAAAAAAGGCTTTCTCCATATCATCTGCATCCAGGATTTCCCGTATCATATCTGCCGGCACCATTCTTTCAAGGAGCCGTTCGTAATTTACCTTCTTGTGGATCTGCACATCAATGCCCACCTCTTCTCCGGCAAACAGACACATCACATATTTTCCGGAATGTGTGATATTATAATGAATTCTTGGAAGCAGGGTAAAAAACGGTTTCCCATGTTCCCCCTTTGACCGAGGCTCAAAAGCAAGCTTCCGTCCAAATTCCCGCTCAAGTCCGATTTCCAGAAGCTTTTCCCCGATCATATGCTCCATGTTCTTGCTGTTATATTCATCTCTGATCTTCGTATAATAAATAATCCCATTCATAATCCGGCCTCCTCAAGAAAACGGGACGGTTCCCGTTCCTTCTCATACTGCTGTCTTACATAATACAGGCAGAGTTTCTTCTTTGCCCGTGTCATACCAACGTAGAAAAGCCTCCGTTCTTCCTCCAGATGTGCCTCCAGGACTGCCTTCCGATAAGGCATGCTGCCTTCATTTACATTCATGATATATACATTGTCATATTCCAGACCTTTGACCGCATGAAGAGTGGATATCACCACTCCTTCCCGTTTCACATCCTGTTTCTTCGCCTGTTCTTCCAGCTTTCTGGTATACTCGTCCATATAGGCCATCCATTCTTCCAATGTTTTCATTCCTCTGGCACTTTCATGGATCCGGTTCAGGGTTTCCATAAGCTCTTCCGGTTTTATTTTACGATACCTTGCATATTCCTGCAAGTATTCTTCGTATCCCATGCCATTCCGGATAAAATTAATGGCTGCATAAGGGGCCATA
>NZ_JBDGAB010000006.1:0-110306 GCF_040910705.1 Blautia sp. RTP21359st1_E11_RTP21359_211015 | reverse complement strand
GTGCAAAAGCCCTTGCCATTTCCGTGAACCGTGGTAAAATAGAGTTATTCCTACATTTGTAGAAAATATGTAACAGGAGGTATGAAAAAGTGAAAAAAACTTACCAGAGACTTCCGGAATCAGAGCTGGATATTATGCTCGTTCTTTGGAATAATACTCCGCCGATGACCAGACCGGAGATTGAGAAAGTGATCACTATGAAGAAAAAACTTGCATCAACAACAATTTTGTCATTGCTGACCAGATTGGAGAACAAAAATTTCGTGGAAGTGACGAAACAGGGAAAAATGAATCTGTATACACCCCTGGTTTCGCAGTCAGATTATCAGGCACATGAAAGCCAGAGTGTTCTTGAGAAACTTTATGGGAATTCACTAAAAAAGTTTGTAACTTCACTTTATCATGGAAAGAAGATCAGCTCGGAAGAAGTCCAGGATCTCAGTGAATTTCTTAAGAACCTGGAGGACAGGGAGGAATAGCGAATTATGGAGGTTTTCATTCTACACATTCTGAAACTGAATGTTATTGCAGCAGTAGTAATTTTACTGGTAAAAGTGCTTGCGACTCTGTTTAAAGGACGTGTATCAGCGAGATGGAAGTACCTTATCTGGCTGTTGATTACGATAAGCCTTTGTGTTCCGGTGCGCCTTCCGGCGAATCTGGCACTGGTGGATTTCAAAGTACTTAGAAGCAGTCAACAGAATACGCAAAGCCCGAAGATAACGGATTACGCAGTCAGACCAGAGGAAAGTCAGAAGATAACAGAAAACGTATCATCTGCGAGCAAAGACATGAAAAATCTGACAGAAATCCCGGAACAAAAGAGAACTGTCAGGTACGAATCAGATAAATGGCTGGGAATTGTGGCTTTGATTTTTGCTGCTGTCTGGCTGAGCGTAGCGGTACTTAAACTGACGGGAGAATTGCTGGCATATTATTTTTCTATAAGGAATCTGGAACGGATGAGTCTGCAGGTAAGTGATACGGTGAGTATTCAGATGTACCGTGCAGCGTGTCAAAAGAAGCACGTACGCAGAATACCGGAACTCAGGCAAAACGCAGGTCTTACCACACCGCTTCTTGCAGGACTTTTACATACAAAATTGTATCTACCAGCAACCGGGTATTCAGCAGAAGAAAGAAAACTTATCTTTTACCATGAACTTACACATTATTGCCATCGGGATCTCTGGTATAAGATGCTCCTTCGAATCTGTGCATCGATATACTGGTTCAATCCCTTTCTTCTTATCATGCTGAAAGAAGCGGATAAGGATATTGAGAATCTGTGTGATACAGCAGTTGTTCGCAGAGTTAATAAAAAGGAACATAAATTATATCGACAGCTGCTTCTCAGGACAGTAGCCATGGAAAATCAGATTCCATATGTGACAGCAAGTCTTAATGACAGCGAAATGGTGTTTAAAGATCGGATTCTGTATATGGTGAACATTCGGAAACTCCGCAAAGGAATTCTTCCGGGAATTCTTGTGACGCTGCTGCTTGCAGGCGGTAATCTGGTATTTAATGTCTCTGCCGGGACAGATACAGTTTCAGTAGAGACGGAGAAGTCTGGTATTGAAAAAAATGCAGATCCAGAGAAAAATAATGTACCGGATTATGCACCATTTTCTGAAATGGTAACTATGCAGAAAGCTGCTGAAACCCAGGACGAAGGAGGAGTGACAGAGAATACAGATACAGAGGATTCTGTAGACGAAGAGGAAAAAGCAGATGCGGAAACAAACGATGAACCTGCCATGGAAAACAGCGGACAGGTAAGTGAAACGACCGATGATGGAATTACCTCTGACAACAACGGGTCTGTTTCATCTTATGAAAATCTGCCAGCAGGCGTACCATATACCAGTGGATTCAGTACTACTTCCGGTGTAGCATCAATTGTAGCACCGGGTGGAGGAGATGAAGAATCCAGAGTTCTTTACGATAACGGAGATGGGACCTATTCTGATTATTATGGGAGCCGATACAGTTATCAGGGAGATGGAAACTGGGCAGATGCCAATGGAAATTCATATCGTACCTGGAATGACGAAGGTTATCATTTCGGAAACCAACTGGAACAGCATGAACTCCAGGGCAGTAACGGTACTGTTAATGTAATAGAAACAACAAACGGAGATTATTATTATTGTGACGCAGATGGGGTCGGATACACAGACAATGGTGACGGCACCTGGACGGATGAGAATGGGAACATCTATACAGAATAAAGGATTTGTCCGATCGATGCATATTCAAATGATATTATTTCAGAAGAGGTATTGTATATGACCTACAATTTAGTAGAAATTCAGAAAAGACAGGAATCTACTGACAAATTTGTTCAGAAAGTTGGTAAAACTTTATGGCATTACACTTCTTTTCCAGCCTTGGATGGAATTTTAAGGAAAAAAAAGATTTGGTTTGGCAGCGCAACGAATGTGAATGATGCAAAAGAAGTGATTGGGTTTATTGATAACCTGAAGCAGAACATTGAGAACGGTCTTACCCAAAACAATATAAAACCCAAATGTGATGTTGATAAAATATTTAAAGAAATATATGACAGAACATCGCAAAAACACCTTTTTATGTTCTGTTTGTCACAGGCATTAGACGATGCAGCTCAATGGGACCGCTATGCCGATCATGGACGTGGTGTTGCAATAGAATTCAATACCGAAGCATTGCACAACCTGTTATATTATCATGGGATGATCATTGGCGAACAGTATTATACTCAGGAGACCAGGGATCATGAATTATACAAATTATTGTCTTCATATATTTCCACTGGAATTCTGGAAGGATTTTCCAACTTAGATGGATTCATTGATAATTTAGCATTATGTGCCCTTATTCACAAACATCCTACATTTACTGCTGAAAAGGAAATCCGAATCGCACCATATTTTGTAACGGACAACGATCCTCATATCGAATACAAAACATTCAATATAATAAAAGAGTTCTACATTTTAGATTTACAAAAAGTCTTAGAAACAGAAAATATGCACAGGGAAGATATTATCAATTCAATTATTATCGGACCACGTTCATCCCAGAATCCAAAAGATTTGGAAAACTACTGCAGACATCTTGGGTTGCATAAACTGGCTCAAAATATAAAAGTATCTGATTGTCCATTGCGTTAATAGATAAGAGGTTCCACTTACAGTGTGGAATCTCTTTTTCTGTCGAAACTCATTTAATGATTTTTGTTGTTGTCGGTTGCTTCATATAGTACACTGTCGTTATAATTATTAACCGGCAATGGAAAGAATGAGGAAATCGTATTGGATACCACAGATTACACTTCATGTGCAGAGATCGAAGAAGCAAAGAAAGCGTTTTTCGAAACCAAAAGGAATCGAAAAACGCTTTTTCATATATGACATATAAAAAAATGGGATCATAAACGATAGCATATTATTTGCGAATATCTACTAGTCCCTTTTTCAGTATATATTCAGAGAACTCATATGAAGCTCCGTCTCCAGTCACATTCAGATACAGATTTTTGAGGTCGCTTTCATTTACGATCCAGGCCATGTTCAGCTGTACACTTTCGCCTGGTTTTATAGAGGAAATGTAGTTTCCACCATTGCCATAATTTTCAGAGACACTATAATATACCATTCCTCCAGTCTTTGCCACGCCGTCCCAGCTAATGTAGTCATAGCCATCGCCGGCCTGTTCTGTTGGAATGTAAAGCTGTACTTTTCCATTTTCCTTAGTCAGGGTCAGTAAAGCACCAAGATAAAGCATATGGTCGATTTCCTCATTTGAATGATTGGTATAGGTAACTGTAACATAGACCAGTTTCTGATTCACTTCCTCTGACTTCACAATTTCATCCAGGGAATCGATTCCGTCGCCAGATTTCACATAATTCAATGTGTTTGTAGATAGCTTTCCATCAGCATCAATGGCTTCCGCCCATTCTTGTGGTATTTTGTCCGGATCGAGAAGCTGAAGATCATCAGAAATTTGAACAGAATCTACCTTTGCAGAAATCGTTTTTTCCAGATATTCACCATTTGTGTTTTCACCAATCACATCCAGATCAAAGGTGTCACCAATTTGGTAAATGGGTAGTTTTTTCTCATTTACAGAAGTACTTATTTCATCATTATCATCTTCTGTCTTTTCAGATATCATCTCTCCGCTCCATGTAGGCAATCCGGCGGTCTTTACCATAGTCGTGTTTCCCTCAATCACCAGATTTTCTGCAACTTTTATGGCTTCATCCTTTGACACATCATCTCCGATGTAGATCATAAGCACACGATATAAATCCGGGCAGACAAGATAAATTCTCTGGTTAAGAGCCCCGTTTTCGGTAATGCTATTATATTTGAGATATATCCCCTGGTATTTTCCAAATGTACGCTCTTCACTATCAATAACATTCTGATCCTGTACTACCTGTCCCAGATCATTTTTATCCAACAGGACAAATGAAAAACTGAACCCGCCAGTCATGCCATGCTCAGGATATTGGAGATGGTACTCGTCAATCCAGCTCATGCCCTCCGGAACATATTTAGCAGACAGATCTACCTCTGGGACCTCATCTGGAAGCACGGTCTTCTTTGCTGCATCACCAGCATCAATTTTGACTGAAACACCATAAGAACCCTGTTTTTCCAAAAACCAGTGATACAGATTTACTCCTGCATATACTGCCGTGGAAACTGCCAGTGCACACGCAGCTGCCACTGCGGCAACTTTCGGAGCTGTCCATCGTTTTCTTCTTCGCAGATTCGCCACTTTATTATCCGCCAGCTGCTTTGCTACCTCATTTTGAATCATATTATGGATAAAATCCGGTGTTTCGGGAATATCGTTTTTCATATCTTCTAATCTCATATTGACACCTCCTGTAATTCCTGCCTTAATTTTCCTCTTGCCCTTGCAAGTCTCTTTTGAACGGCACCTTCCGATATTTCAAGGATCTGGGCGATTTCTTTTACACTGAAATCTTCTATATAGTATAGAATAACGGGTAAACGCAGTTCCTCTTTTAAGGAATTTACGGCTGTATACAATTCACTGTAATTCTTTGTTTTTTCTGATTCCGGTTCCTGTCTGTCAGCCAGATTTTCCAATGGGATAAATTTACTGGATTTACGCACAAGGCTGTAACATTCGTTGATTAAGATACGGATTAACCAGGTCCGGGCATAGTTATCGTTTTTTAATGTGCCGACGTTGGAAAAAGCCTTCACAATTGTTTCTTGAATAGCATCTGCACAGTCATAGTCACTAAATAAAATTGTTTTTGCAGTTGAGTATAATTGTCTTTCTGAATCTAGGATCAGAGATCCAAGTTGTTCCTTTGTCATTTAAACACCACCTTTTTTTTGCCAGCCAGCATTTTCTTTACATCTATTAGACGTGCAGAAATCAAAAATATCCCTAATAATTTATTCTTTTTCTTATAAATGGACAAGTTCGTGGTTTTGCACAAAAAAATGTCTACTTTCGATAGTATTCCATAATAAAAGCAATAAAACAAGCATTTGCAAAGGGACATTGTTATAATTAAATTTGTTCATGGGTGTTATTTGTGATTACTTTCATGCTAATATGCTAATGTGCATTATCATATTAGCATGAAAAAAAATTAGGAAAATCTTAATAATTTCTCATGTAATCCATTGTGAATTTAGATGCTGTATTTGTTATACTTAATCGAGTACAAGCAAAAAGGAGAGTTGAAAATATGTCTGAAAAGATATTGATTATAGATGACGAGCAAGATATAGCGGATCTGTTGGAGGTCTACTTGAAAAACGAAAATTACATCGTTTATAAATTTTATTGCGCAACGGATGCCATGTCGTGTATTGAAAGCGGCGACATTGATCTTGCCATTCTGGATATTATGCTCCCGGATATGAACGGTTTTTCACTTTGCCAGCTTATCCGAAAGAAATACACTTATCCAATCATCATGCTAACGGCTAAAATTGAGGAAACGGATAAAATAACGGGGCTGACATTGGGAGCGGACGATTATGTGACAAAACCTTTTCGCCCACTTGAAGTAATTGCCAGAGTGAAAGCGCAGTTAAGACGTTACAAGAAATATTCGCCCAGTATCATCACAGAGAAAGTTCCATCGGAACTTTCCTATAACAAATTGTGCCTGAATGTGCAGACCCATGAATGTCTGTTAGACGGTGAGCCGGTTTCTCTGACACCGACAGAATTTTCTATCCTCCAGGTTCTTTTGGAAAGTGCCGGGAATGTTGTAAGCATTGAGGAACTGTTTCATGCAGTTTGGAAAGATGAATACTACTCTAAAAACAGCAGCACAATTACTGTGCATATCCGGCATCTGCGTGAGAAACTGAAAGATACTTCCGATACTCCGCAGTATATTAAAACGATTTGGGGTGTTGGTTACAAAATTTAAGCGAAAGGAGTACGCTATGAAAAGAAAATCAAATTGCTTTGTAACCATTTTATTCTTAATTTATCTGGCACTTTTGGTTTGGATCATACTTTTTAAACTACAATTTTCAATCAGTGATCTGGATAAGATAAGAAGTATAAACTTTATTCCTTTTCACTATGACAAGGAAATCGGAGCAGCATTTCACTTAACAGAGGGGCTCGATAATTTCTTGATTTTTGTGCCTATGGGTATTTATCTTCAAATGCTTCTGCCAGGAACAAAATTATATGTGAAATTCATGCTGATTGCTGGAACAAGTTTTTTATTGGAAACTATGCAGTATATCTTAGCAGTCGGACGTTCTGATATTACTGATGTACTCACAAATACGGCAGGTGGTCTTTTGGGGCTTGCTGTATATTCGATGACGGCTCGGTTAATCGGAAATAGAATAAAAGCAAACAGACTGTTTTCCATTCTGGCAAGCATAGTAAGTGTTGTCGTGATTGGACTGCTTGGCTTAATTCTGTTTGCTAATCGGTAGGAGGTGTATTCTCATGTCGAAGAAAGAAATGACAACAGAAAAGCGCCTTAAAGTGCGCTTATATCTATCATTGCTGATTTATACCGTTGTTGGATATGGTTTGACCCTTCTCTTGGACTACATCTTTTCAAAATTTGACAACGATATTTTTGCATGGATCTACTGGAGGCTTGGTCCGCTGTTTATTCTGTATCTGGTGATAGGCTTTGTATGTATCTTCAATTACTATTGGAAAAAGCCGTGGGACTATCTGGATGAAGTAATTGACGCAACCCAAACGGTCTATGAGCAGAATAGTCATACAGTATCGTTGTCTGATCCTCTGAAAGAACTGGAGGAACAGCTCAATCAGATCAAAATGTCTGTTCTGTTAAGCAAGCAGGCTGCAAAGCAGGCTGAAGAAAAGAAAAATGAAATTGTCATGTATCTGGCACATGATATACGCACACCTTTAACAACAGTGATCGGTTATTTGAGCCTACTCCATGAAGCCTCTGATATGCCTGAGCAGCAAAAGGAAAAGTATGTCAAGATCGCGTTAGACAAAGCAGAGCGCCTTGAAAGACTTATCAATGAGCTTTTTGAAATTACCAAGTACAATGCACATACGGTCATTATCAAAAAAGAAAATGTAGATTTGCATTGTCTGATTGCGCAGGTAATAGATGAAATATACCCGACACTCTCTGCAAATGGCAACACGGCGGTATTTACTGCGGAGGACAACTTATCTGTGAACGCTGATCCCGAAAAGCTGGCGAGAGTTTTCAGTAACCTTTTACGAAATGCCGCGTCATATAGTTACCCGCAGACAGAAATCACTATATCCGCCAAACGGTTAGAGCATGATATTCAGATTACTTTTGAAAATCGTGGGGAAACAATCCCGGAGGAACAGCTTAACAGTATATTTGAGAAATTCAATCGCTTGGATGATGCCCGGCTTTCTAATACAGGTGGTGCGGGACTTGGTCTTTCTATTGCGGAAGAAATTATACATTTACATGGTGGAAAGATTACTGCATCCAGTCAAAACGAAACTATAGACTTTGTGATTACATTACCCCTTTCCGCTTAGGAAAATAAGACTGTGATCTTAGGAATTACTTAGGAATTTAAGCGTGTGATTTTTGAGATTGAAAAGCCTTTGTTCGGTACAATGATTATCGAACAAAGGCTTTTTATTGTTCAGCCGAAGCAAAAGAAAGGAGTGTAAGCATGGAACTGAAAATAGAGCATTTAAGCAAGCAGTTCAAAGACAAAACAGCAGTAAATGATGTCAATCTGACATTGACTCCCGGCGTTTGGGGACTTTTGGGGGCGAATGGTGCAGGGAAAACCACGCTCATGCGCATGATTGCTGATATTATGACACCAACCAGCGGAGCAGTTTACTATGACGGAAAAAACATTCGAGAGTTAGGTGAAGTCTACCGAAGCAAGTTTGGCTTTCTGCCGCAGGATTTTGGGTATCACCGGGATTTTACGGTCAAAGATTATTTGGAGTATATAGCTGCGCTGAAAGATATTCCCACAAGGGCAACTACCAAAAAGATCAATCATTTGTTGGACATTCTTTCGCTCTCCGATGTGAAAAAGAAAAAAATCTCCAATCTGTCAGGTGGCATGAAGCGTCGTGTTGGTATTGCGCAGGCTATGTTGAACGACCCGGAGATACTTGTCATGGACGAACCGACAGCAGGACTCGATCCCGGAGAGCGCGTGCGTCTGCGGAATTTCATTTCCGAGTTTTCGCATGATCGAATCGTGTTGATTTCCACCCATATCGTATCTGACATAGAATATATTTCTACGCGCAACGCAATTATGAAAGCCGGAGAAATTGTTGATGTCGGAACTACCGCAGAACTTGTCAAGCAGATTGAGGGCAAGGTTTGGAATTGCACAATTCCGGCCTCAAAGCTGCCGGAATGTGAAATGCGGCTGCACATTATCAATCAGCGAGGCGAAGATCACAATCAGGTTTCTATTCGTTATCTGTCCGAACACTCGGAAATTGATGGATCTGTTACAACGGAGCCACGATTGGAAGATCTGTATCTGTGGTTGTTTCCGCAGACAGACTTGGAAAAGGAGGAGAGATAATATGCGACTCTTTAGACTTGAAATAAAACGTATTTTGAAGTCACGGCGCACCCTGATTATACTTGCAATCGCACTTTTGCTTTCCGTAGCCATGGCATACCTGCCTATTTCATTTGAGGGTATTAACCGTCCAAACGAAGATGGCACGGTTACAGAATTAGACGGCTTGGCAGCGATCAAGTACAAACAAGATTTATATAAAACATCCGCTGGTGAAGTGACCCCGGATAGGATCAAATCGGCTTTGGAAACTTATCAAAGCTGCGTTCGAGAATATGGGCCAGTCGAGGAAGAGGGCTTTCCTCTGGCTGTATTTATTGAAAAAATCGTCCCGTTCCGTCACTTGCTGATGGGTCTGCCCGAAGCGTTTGCTGATCCATTAACAGGCATTGGTGCTGATTTAATGGATATTGACCCGAATGACATTGACGGAGCCTATTATGAAAAGTGCGCAGAACATTTACAGGATGTCATGCGGAATGAGCAAAGAGAAAACGAAACCGCACAACAGAAAGCTCTTGAAAAATATTCAGAACTTGATACGCCATTTTATCTTCATTCTGGAATTTCTAAAGATGCATTTGATTATATTGAGTTTTATATTTTGTTCCTTGCTATTTTGTGTGTGGCAATCGCAGCTCCTACTTTTGCCGGAGAATATCAAACGGGCGGTGACTGCATCCTGCGAACCACCAAATACGGGCGTAAACAATTAGCAATTACCAAAATTCTGGCAGCATTTACACTTTTCGTTGTTACTTTCCTTGTCGGGATCACGGTACACATTCTGATTTTAGATGCAGCGTTCGGGACGGATTGCTTAAAAACATCGTTTCAGATGCGATACTCTATCATTAACCTGCCAAACATCAATCTGGGGCAGTTGCAGATCATTCTCGCAGCAGCGGGCTTACTTTCTGTATTAGCAACGGTTAGCTGTACGTTGTTCCTGTCTGCAAAATGTAAAGACACATTGACAGTTTTGCTGATCTCTATTGTAGTTCTTCTCATGCCGTTTTTTGCTTATGTGGCGATGGGAGCAACATGGCTCTCTACCATACTTCCATCTGCCGGAATTGGTATGCAGAACAATTTCCTTTGTCAGCTTGCAAATTTCAATTATCTGAATATCGGTGGGATGAGTTTCTGGACACCGCATATTATTTTGCTTTCGGCAGGAATTGAATTATTTGTGTTTACATTCTTGGCGATTCATTCCTATTGCAGACATCAGGTAGCATAAAAGAAGTTCAAAATAGAACGAATTGATTATCTGCCGCACGACGGCAAAAGAAAAAGCAGACAATTTGGAACGACGGCTTTGATTTTCAGAGCCAGCGTTTCTTTGTGGCAACACAAACCTATGATGAATTTTCTGGAAATATTGTAGTTAATAGCATTGTTTATGCGTTGAAAATATCTGAAAAATTGATGATAGTAGAAATATAATATTAAAATAAAAAATAATATAAAAAATTGTTTTACTATAGAAAAATATATAGTATAATACAACCATAAGAAGTGATAAAAAAATAACAAGTTGACCTAGCCAAACATAATAAGTTTTACTGTTGTGTTTGGCTTTTTTTATTTGATAGCCAGAGTGGGAAGTGAGGTGTCTACAATGATAATCTGTGTTATCTTTGATTTGGGAATGGCAGTGATTATGTTTTTATTTGGAATCAGTTTTGTAAAATCAAATGGAAAGGCCGCTGCATTTTTGTCTGGCTATAATATGAAATCTACGGAAGAACGAAAACAGTATGATGAAAAAGAAATGTGCAGAGTATATGGAAATCGGATGATGTGGATGGCACTGCCATTTGTAGCCGGTGCAGCCATAGATTTATTATACAGTGGAATCGGATGTTTTGCAGCGTGTGTAATATGGACCGTTCAATTTGTTTTATTGATGAAAGAACGTATGAAACGAGAAAAAATAGAAAAGAACATTTAGGCAAAAATTATATTCGAAAGAAGATATACAAGCTATCCAGGAACAGGATAATTCTCGGGAACAAGAGGAACTTTAATTACTTAAAGGAGATGACGTGAATATGAGATGTCCATATTGTGAAGGAAAAATGCGAAAGGGTCAGTTGCATGCGGTTGGCGCAGGGGCAGGACTGGAGTGGAAAGAAGGCTCTGAGAGTTTGCGGTTAAATACGGATCCAGAGTTGGCAGCAAGGATATCTGGAGACCGCATAGCTGCCTATAATTGTGATTTTTGCAGAAAGATTATTGTCTCTTACGAATATTGAGATTTTCAATTCTTTGAATTGTAATGACCGTAACGGGAAAGGATAAAAAGAGATAATAGAAAAATATCCAGAGGGCGAGGAAGGCCGGACATTTGGCTCTCTCGTATATGAGGAAGAAATGTATTCTATTGGAATTCCTACGGTTTTGTATAAGGAACTTCTGCTAATAGCAGAAGGTAAGGAAGAAAATTTACTGGAAAAACTTCTTGAAAAAATTTCTTCTAAGGAAACATATTTACTAGATATCGTTCCAGATGAGGCACTGTTATGGATGGTATAAGCAGCAGGAAATTAACATGGGGAATTTGCATCGTTGGAATTGCGATTGCGATAATAAGCTTCTTTTTCTTACCGGAGATTATTCCCGTTCACTTTGCTGGGAATGGAGTCGCAGATGACTTTGGCAATAAGATAGAAATTTTTTTAATGCCGATACTCCTTCTGGCTGTTACAATCTTGAGTGGTATAAAAAGTATAAAGTATGTTCTGATGCATTCGAAGACTTGGCTAACAGTTGGTCAATATAACCTGATGATTGATTGTGTTTTAGGAATTATATTGATCGCAGAAATTTTTATGATTTATGCTTCGTTTGTTTAAAGGCTGATCTATAAATAAAGAAGCAGATATATGGCAGTTTCTGGTTCATTGGGCAGGCTGTTTTATATCAAAGTGTGAAGAGGAGCTGGTTCATGATGAAAAAAGTAATTCCAATTATTTTATTTACGGTATCAGCAATATTGCTTTCTGCATGTGGCAGAAAAGAAGAACTGTACGAGATTCCTGACCTGTCACAGTACAAGACAGATTATGTAGGAGATTCTTCGAATGTTATAAATATTGTAAGTGGGCAAGAGTATCCGGAAGGATATTCTTATGATAGCATACAGATACAGTCTGAAACGAAGCCTTATGGATTAACAGTATTTCTAAAAGTTGAGCCGTCTGCAGTTAAGATTGAAGATGAATTGCAAGTTAATGCGGATATGACATTTGATTTGATTGGTAATTTGGAAACACTTGATTATAAAATAGCGGATAGCAAGGAAATCATTGCATCGTATGAACGGTAGATCATTCAGTGGTTAATATTTTGTCTGCTATTATGTAGTAAGAAAAATAGGAAAGCGAAATATATATTTGGAGGACAGCAATGAGAAAATGCGAAAAGTGTGGAACAGTCATGAGAGCGGATTTAAGACTTAAAGTTAATGGCGGTGGCTATGGGATCGTTGTAGATGTAGATGAAAAACAAAAAACGACAACTATAGATGATGTTAAAGTTGCAGTCTGTCCAGAGTGTGGACATACAGAAATGTATTTAGAGGATTTAACTAAATTGAAGTAAAATTAGATATGATTGAAACAGGATAAAAAATTTTGATGGAATGCTTGTGGAGAAAATAAATATGAAAAAACTTAATTATACAGAAGATTTATTGAGAGTTATCTTCTTTTGGATAGGAACATTCTTTCTTGTTTCCGGTATCTTAAGTTTTCTTGGGATATTAAAACCAGCAGTAAACTCAGGTATTCAGAATCCAGATATGTTGGGAACTGTGTTTTCTATAACGGGGGTGCTTTTGTGTATAATAAGTGCTGCTCTTGGAATTTATACTGCAAAGCTTGATAAATTACATTTACAATTAATCGAAAATGGTACAAAAGTGAAGGGCTTGGTAGAAAAAGTATATTTGCAAAAATACACAAGATATAGAAGACAGATTCCATACAGGATTCTATATAGTTTTACATATCATGATAAAGTGTATTATCATAAAAGCCGTTTGGTATGGGAAAAGCCGGATCTTAAGAAAGGCGACTTGATTACCGTATATGTAAATAATCTTGGTAAATCAACAGTTTATAATTGCAATGAAGCGGTCTGATATCTAGCCTCTATATTTCGGAAAAATACTGCACGATTTGTGGTTTACAGAAGAGCAGCTTCAAAGAATGCTGAGGATGAAAAATGCAAATCCATCAGATGTATGGAAATTCAGAGATTATTAATTGGACAAATTGAAAGCTGAAAGGAAAACTGCCTATCCGTTTTCAGCATTGGCGGATCCGTCTGCTAATAAGTGGTTTAAAAATCAAAAAACGTGGTAAACATCGGTGTACAAGGGGTACAAACAAGATAAAATAGAAATGAGGGGCGATAGAGCGGAAATGTCAGATTTTCCACTCTATCTGAACACGGTCGCTGGTGGCCTTGATCGTAGAGATCAAACCATCGGCGGCTTTTCTTTTGTCGTCAAAATCTATGCTGTCCCAGTTGTCGAGATAATAGGATAACTTCTTTATCTGCTGGGGAGATATGGTTTCAACGCTCAATTCAGCGATTGCCTTTGAAATGGTCTGGCGTCGGGTGTCCAGTTCTTCAATTTTTTTGTTAGCGTAGGCAAGCAAGGTCGCATTGGCTCCGGTCAGCGTATCCAGCAGCTTTTCAATTTCTGCCTCCACCTGTGCCAGTTCCACTTGATAGGCTGTCAGTTTCGGATTGACTTTTTCCTCCCTGCCGTGGAGTATCTGAAAATCTTTGAACTTTTCCTGCATGGCCGAGAAAATGAATTGCTCAAATTCTTCTTTGCGAATTTTCCCGCAGCCCGGACAGCCTTTGTTTTCCGTCCGTTTGGTACAGCGGAAATATCCGGTGCTGTTTGGTACATGGGTGGCTTTCAAAGCATACCCACAATGCCCGCATTTGATTTTTCCGGCCAGCCAAGTGTTCTTCGGTTTCCGTCCCTGCTGGAAGGTGGTATTTGCCATAAGTTTTTTCCGACATTTCAGCCATGTGTCAGAGGAAATGAGTGCTTCATGGGGAGCGATAACAAGTATCTGGTCTTTTAAGCACCTGTCCTTGTCCTCCTTCACATCCCGCCCTTGATAGAGATAGCAGCCGTTTGTTCCGGCAAAGTCAGAAGCGTCATTGACAATCGCTGCGCCCTGGCTCTTGAAAAATTCGTACAGCTCCAAATCGGCCTGTGCGTAAACCGGGTTTCTTAAAAGCTGGGAAAGAAATGTACGGAACATGGATTTGCCATAAATTTTTATGTCATGTTCCTCGAAGTATCGGGTAATATCTCCGAAGGAGGTTTCCGGTTCAGCGTACATTTCAAACATCAGCCGAACATGGTCGGCGGCTACGGGGTCGGCAACCATTTTCTTTGTGCGGATACCCTCTACCACAGTAGGCTCTAACTGATAACCGTATGGTGCCTGTCCGCTCATGTGAAAGCCTTTCAGGCACCGGGAATAGTAGGCGTCTGTAACACGCTTCTGAATTGTCTCACGTTCAAGCTGGGCGAATACAATGCAGATATTCAGCATGGCCCGGCCCATCGGGGTCGAAGTATCAAACTTTTCTGTGGAGGATACAAACTCCACATCGTACTCTTGAAACAGCTCCATCATCGTTGCAAAGTCCAGAATAGAGCGGCTTATACGGTCCAGCTTGTATACGATGACCCGCCTGACCTTTCCCTTGCGGATCTCGCCCAGCAGCTTTTGAAACTCCGGCCTGTCCGTATTTTTACCGGAATAGCCTTTGTCCTTGAATACCCGGCAGCTCCCACCTTTCAATTCATACTTGCAAAAGTCGATCTGACTTTCAATGCTGATACTGTCCTTGCGGTCTACTGACTGTCTTGCGTAAATACAATCTTCTCTGATAAATTCCATATTGGGCTCCTTTCCTTGTTGGAATGGAGCTACCAACCTTACAACTATATTATACCATCAGCAGCCCCGGACAACAATGTTGCGAATGATTAGGGAAATCTGTCTCCATATTTGCGGAACACCTCATAAAGACAACGCTCAATTTCTTTTTTGCGCTGTGCTTTCTCCTTCGGGGGAAGTACCGGCGTGAGGCTTTCCAGCACAATAATCTTCCCTTGAAATGCGACAGACTTTGTTTCTCGTTCATAAGTGACAGCTTGCGTCATTGAAAACCTCCTTTGCGAAAGTGCGTGTATATGCCAGCCTTTCCCACTTGTCCCGTGGGGAAATGTCAAAAGACGGCACCCAGCAGGTGCCGCCCTTTGAGCTTTCTCCACTTCGGGTCAATGTGGCCCGAGGTCAGTAAGGACTGGAAAGGTACTTTTCTTTGGCGTCCTCCACGCTGTTGAGGTCGAATACTTCATAAAGCTGCCCCACAACACGCCGTATATCCTTCTTTGAAAATCCGCAGTCCTCCATTGCCATAATGACATAACCACGGCAGGCGTCATTGCTCCATTCGTCCGGTTCCAAGCCGGGGATCATTCCAAACGCATTTCCCATAAAGTGCTCCTTTTTTGAAAAGATGGGGAGCCACGCCGGATTGGTTGGCCTATCATCAGACAGCATTGCCGGGGGCTCCCCATAGGTTTTCACTTCATTTCAGACACACCGGACGGGCATAGGCTTCATGCCCCATAGTATTTCAACTCTCCCCATTCTGATGGCAAGGCGTTCTCATTGCCTGCGACGGCTCACGGCTTGCAAGGCCGCTTCAACGCTCGGACTGTGACTAAACGCAAGTATCCGGGTTCTGCGCCTGTTCCGGTGGAGCCAGCCTTGCCCCACCTATGGCATGGACCTGTTCGCTCGCTCAGTTTTACAAAGACTGTATTCTCTGAAATCCGAGGTCATGGCGGGTCTGTCACACAGCGCGTTCCCCTTCGTATCCGGGTGTCTTTTTATTCAATTTTCAATCTGCATGAGGCTTGTCTGAACCTCGGGCCATTGTGACCCGAAGTGTTTTGCCTCTCATAAGCCATTTCATTTTCCGGCCTAAATCGGTACGCCTTACAAAGAATTTTTCAAAATTTTTTCTAAGCGCCGCAGACCTCGCTCGATTGCGACACGAACCACTTTTTCATGGACGCCCTCTGCCCGGGCAATGTCCTGTTTGGTCATGCCGAGAATGAAATGAGCATAAATCCGTTTTGCCTGTTTGTCCGGCAAACTGGAAATCGCTGCGTGAAGCTCCTGCATGGTCACTTTCCGCTCATACAGTTCATGGGGCGATAAGGCGACAAAGACAGCTTCGTGCTCCAGCCCGTCGTCCCGATCAAGGGAATAGTAGGCTTTGTGGCGGTATGTACGAAGCCGATAAGCAGCCTCTTTACGCTCAAACTCTTTGAACATTTCTGCAACTTCTTCCGATACTTCCATGAAGCAATCCGATGTATAAAATGGGTAATAGTCCCGCAAATTGATAATAGCCATATTGACCTCCGTTTCGGTTGTTGGTTGACGAGTGACCGAAACGAAGGCGGCGGGGAGCGGCACCGGGGAATGACTTCGGGCCAACATGACCCGAAGCTAACGCATAAGAACGCAAAAGCGCCCGGGCGGCATGAAGCCACACGGACGCATGAAATGACATAATAATTAAGGTTCCAACAAATTTCGCATACATAGCCGGAATAACCCGGATGCGGAGCTATGCTTTTTTTAACTGATGTAGGTCATGGGTGCTATGAAAAAAGGCAAAAATAGACACGGCGGCAATCCTCCTATATGCCGCCGTGGATTTACACGGTGTTAGGTCGTCGTTGGTTTAGGATAGACGAAAAGAAACGGCGGCTCTGATTTTCTCAAAACCGCCGTATCAGTCGATGATACAGAAAAGCGCACGAAATCCTCTGCCCGTCAGCGGTTTTTTTCTTTTCCCCGCTGTGGAGGCAGATGTTTGAATATGTAGGTATGTTTCATGCCGCAAAGGCCAAAACATACCGTGTTAGTCAGTCAATTTGAATTAGAGTTCAATTCTTGCTTTCGATGGCTTATCTTCACAATAGGTAACTTTAATCGTTGTTCCCTTGTCAGGGACTTTGTTTCCTGCGCCAATCCATTTTCGGCAGATGTAATCTTTTCCGTCTATCGTATATTTGACCTTGATAGTATGCGGAAAGGCTGCGCCATCCATAGCGTGAGCGCGGACAGGTTTACGATTCACTTTTAACCACCATTGTTTTGTAACTGAAATTACAGTTCCCATTGTTTCTTTTTCCATAAGTTACCTCCAATGATATTTTTGATTGATGATACCTATTTTCTGTTCAACCTTTTTTCTGTTAAACCTTTTCTTTGTTTGTAGTAAAAGCGGAACGCTGCTGCGCCGGTGGCCACCAACTGCACCAGAATCAGCGCAGCGAACAGGCCGAAGCTCTCATAGTAGAACAGTTCATCCCAAAAATATAGTCTGTTCAAATGATGCCATTTATTGTATTCTAAATTTGTAGGTAAGCTGAACGGGTAACTTACCAAGGGATAGCGGCAACAGATGTCTATCTAACCATACTACCATTGAGATCGAAAAGTATGAATTGAAGAGTACAATAATAGGGTTGATTGAGGATCAACTTTTATTTTTTGTACCTTCATGTTAGAAGCCGTTGTGGACTATTACCTAAAAATAATAGATATAACACAAAGAGAATTATTCAATCTGTCCAAGCATAACAGGAAGGAAAAGATTGAAATTCCATAGGTAGTGGCTTCGTTGACGCGACTAAGTTCAATACGGAAAAATCGGTCTGCAGGTGTGTCAAACAGAAGACACTATTTTTTTATATCTGAGACCGATTGTTTCCGATACAATTTATGGAACATTCAGCACATCATGGACAAACCAAGTCTGAGCCGTGACCATAATGGCAAATGTGCAAATAGCAAAGAGAAGTACTTCAGCCACAGCATTGACACGGCTGGATTGAAGTTGCTTTTTCAGATTGGCAGGCAAGATTCTTGACAGCAGACAATAAACTAAAAATCCAATACAGGCTCCAGCGGTATTTGTCATCAAGTCATTGATGTCGGAAGAACCCCAGCCAAACATCTGGACAATTTCAACAGCCAAAGAAAACAGAAAGCCAGTCAATGCAACCGTCTTCATGTGATGATATTTCTTGTACAGCAGCGGCAGGAAAAATCCCAACGGGACAAACAGAATAATATTCAGAATGGTATCAATTGGCCCAGTTATCATACCGATAAATGGAGTCCAAGAAATGTTCGGGCGAAAGGTCATTGTGCTTGTAAAGCCGATGCCTGTGACGGTCAAAAGTCCGAATAAATAATAACCAAAAACAAACACTGCAGCGGTATGGAGAAAACTTTGTGTTCTCCCCAATTTTTTGAGCCACAAGAAATACAGTACGAAGACTGGAACCATAAACACATACCCACTAATTGAGCGGATGAGAATATCAGAAATTGGTATCATTATTATCTCCTTGTCAAATTCAAATTTATTGCCCATTCCAGCATTGAGCATTTTCTCATAAAGCAAACAGAATACTGTCATTAGTAACGACGGTATTCCCATAATGCTAATCGTAAGTCTAATTGTTCAATGTCGATTAGACATTCACTTTTACATTTTGGACAAAAGAGAGGAAAATTTTTAAGTACGGTATCTTCCCGAATTTTGTCGCGTGTTTTATTCCCGCAGACTGGGCAGCGGATGAACTCTGTTTTCTCCATATTGTTCACTCCGAATTGCGATCATTCTTTTTCTTATCCCGATATTTCCGTATGAGTTTATTACGGATAGGAACGCCAACACCAATCAAAAGCACAACTGCCAAAATTGTGAAATCCATACAATCACCTCACATTTCCTTATTCTTCATAACCCGAATGGACAAGAAGATTGAAACCGCATACATCACGACAATAGCAAAAACCGCAAGGAAAACGAGAAGTATCGGAGAAGATTCAACGACTGAAATAATTGAGTTCCCGATAGCTGGCATTTTAGAGAGAAGAAGTAAAGTCACCAAGAAACCGGCCACTGGAATATACATAAATACCCGTCCTTTGATTGAGCCGTACTTGTAATATCCCGGAATCTGGAACACGGTATAGAGTGCAAATAAGAATACTCCTGCAATAGCGGCAGTTACAATATCAAATACGCCAACTGTTTCACCCAGCACTTTCAAGACAAGCGGCTGTGCAATCAAAGAAATAATCAAGGAAAGAAGCCCCATTGCAAGGACAAAAACATAGCGTCCGATCACAAGCTCGCTTTTACGAACAGGTAAAATACCAAACAGACGATCCATGCTGTTTTTTTCTGTGATGGAAAAGGTATATCCCGTCGTCATGGCAATAAAGCACATAGCAAATGATACCCCTGTCAGCAAAGAACGATTGATTGCGGCAAACACAATCGGCAGGAGCAGGGTAAAGCAAATCGTCTTAAAATATGGTTTTACCAATGCAATATCTAATTTTGTGGATTTCAAAATATTACTCATAATCGTCACCTTTCTTGCTTGTAAACACTACAATTTCATCAATGGTGGCAGGATCAACGGTCAGGTTAGGGAAACCGCTAATATCTTCGGTTTTCATCAGAGCCTCAAATCCCGTAGGGAATGTACGAATACCATCCGCCTTATTTTTCAGATCATCGGACAGTTCCTCAATTCCACCTTTTACAATGCGGAACATATCTACAAAATCATCTTTGCTGCCAGTAAAGTACAGCTCGCCATAACTGATGTAGGTAATATAATCGGCTGCACGCTCCAAATCGCCTGTGATATGGGTGGAGAACAAAACACTATGCTCGCCATCTTCAATATACTCTGAAAGAATTTTCAAAAGTTCATCTCTGGAAACCGGATCAAGTCCACTGGTCGGCTCGTCGAGGATCAGCAGCTTGGCGTCGTATGAAAACGCACAGGCAAGCATTAACTTCATCTGCATACCTTTGGAAAGTTCTTTTACCTTTTTGGTTGGTGCAATGTGAAATTTCCGTAACATATCCGCAAATTTCTGGCTGTCCCAATTTGGATAAAATACCGAAATGGATTTTTCAACCTGCGACACTTTCCAATCATCACTGAAATAATTTGTATCGAAAACAACGCCCAGCTCTGATTTTACTTTTTGTTCTTCTGCGATATTATCCAGCCCCATCACTTTGACTGTGCCACCGGTGCGCTTGAGCATATTCAAAATCAGTTTGATTGTCGTTGTTTTGCCAGAACCATTCGGGCCGATCAAGCCCATAATATATCCCTTTGGCAAAGTAAAGCTGATATTGTGAAGCTGAAAAGAATCAAAAGATTTTGAAAGATTCGTTACCTCTAAATAATTAGTCATCTGTTTTTACCTCCGTTAAAATGTCCAAAAGGCGATGTAATTCCTCTGTGGATAGATTTGCCATTCTTGCAGCTTTTATTGCTTCGGTGAGATTGTTTTCTACTTTGCAAATAAGCTGCTCCTTAATCAGTTCTGAACCAGACCCCATTACGAAACATCCACGCCCCTGCACATTTTTAACAAAGCCCTCTTGCTCTAATTCTGTGTATGCCTTTGTCACTGTTAAGACGCTGATCTTTAAGTCTTTGGCAAGTGTTCTAAGGGAGGGCAAAGTTTCTTCGGCTTGAAGCTCGCCAGATAAAATAGCCGCCTTGATCTGCTGTTTAATCTGCTCGTATATGGGGATGCCAGATACATTTGAAATAATCAGTTTCATTGCTGCATCCTCCGTGTGTTTTAACTGTTATGCTGTTGTGTATAACAGTATAACACAGAGAAAAAATAATGTCAATGAATGAATGGATGTTTGTGTTTTCAAGGTTCAAGAAAACATAGCGGAAATAAAATACCACCTTACATCATATTTCATTACATTTTCATAATCCAACCCGAAATGTACAATGATATAGGGTGATATGAGAATGAACCAAGATGAAAGAAGGTTTGACTTTCACGGCCTCGGGGCGGCTCTCAAAAGAGCCAGAGAAGAAAAGGGCTGGACACAAGCCTATGTTGCGGAATTAGTAGACCGTGACTCCCGTACCATTATGAATATTGAGAACAAAGGTCAGTATCCCAGTTTCGACCTTTTTGTTAAACTCATTACCATGTTTGACGTTTCAGTTGACCAATTTATTCATGCGGACGGAGGGGCAAGGTCAAGCTCTTGCAGAAAGCACATTGATGTTCTTCTAAACTCCATGAATGAAAAAGAGCTTGTCGTGATAGAAGCCACAGCCGAAGGCATTAAGAAAGCCAGAGAAACGGAGGTTCCAGAATAAGGGCCTCTGTTTTTTTGCGCCATTTTAGGGGCTGCCGCTAAGTGGCAAGCAATGCCTCTGTGGCCACAAGTGGCACAAAGGCGGCTTGTTGGGGCTCGCCCCAAACCCGTATCTTCGGGCCAACATGGCCCGAAGTGTCAGCGTCGCTTTGCTCCTTGTTTTCATAACCTTAACGCTCCTTTTCCTGCTTTCTTCCCGGTTCGGTGTAGCCCATCAGAGTGTCAATGTTCGCTTTGATCGTGACGATCTCCTGCATATCCCGTCGTGCCTTTTGATATTCTCCATAGAGCTGTTTTTTCTTTGCTGTGAGCTTGCGGCCTTCCTCCTTCAGCACATCCATTTTAGGGAGCTTCGCCCCGCCCAGCAGAGAGCGCATTTCCGCTTGTGCAGCCCGGTACAGTTCAAGGTCGGCCTCATGCTCCGCAAGGAATTTCCGGCTGTACTTCGTCGCCTTATACTGCTCAAAGACTGGGCGGGTTTTGGCATACTGAACCGTTGCGGCCTTTAGCCCGGCATTGGTTTTCATGGCCTGTTCCGTCTGCTTGACCTGTTCGGAAATAACATGGAAACGGTCTGCCGCCTCGGTGGCTTTCTTCGCCAACTGCTCATAATCGGTCAGGTTATTGTCCTGTATATAGGCAAGAGCGGCGGCCATCTGCTTAATGTTAAATACCTTCGCCCAGCGTTCATATCCCGGCCCCTTACCGGCAGCCAGCTTTGCTTGAATATCCACCGCCAGACTGATTTTCCGCTCCGAGCGCCCGGGGTGTTTTTCTTTGCCCTCAATGGCGGACAGAACATCTTGCAAGTCGTAGCCGTCCCCCAGCGTGGAGGCACGCAGACGGGTGAAGCGTTCCTGTCCCTGCCCGGTCAGCCGGAAGCTGATACCGCCGCCCCGAACCGTCTTGACCTCATACCCGGCCCGCTTCATCAAATTGAGAAATTCGTCCAGATCAGCGGGGCGTTCCGCCAGCGCAGTATCAATGGCAAGGCGCAGTCGGTCCTGATAGGAAAGCGGCCCTTTCCGGTCTTTCTGCCACTCCCCATAGTTCCGATACTTGCTCTTGCTTCGGGGCTTCGGGTTCTCCACGATGGACAGCCCGTTTTCAAGGCACAGCCTGTCAGAGAGCCGCCGAAGGGCGAAGCTGGAGCCCCAAAAATTTCGGAATTTCCGAGTGCAGTCAAGGGTGGTGGAGTTGTAATAAATGTGACAATGGATGTGCTGCTTATCGGTGTGCGTGGTAACGATAAAAGCGTGCCGCCCCTTTGTCCAGCGCATAGCCAGCTCATAGCCGATACGGTTCGCCTCCTTCGGGGTGATCTCGCCCGGATAGAAGGATTGTCGTATCTGATAGCACAGCACATTATTTTCTTTCTTCTGTTCCCGGCCCGTCATAGCGGCATAGCTGGCCTTTGCCAAAAGGAACTCGTCCGCCACGGTGGCCGGATCACATTCATAAGCGGAGATATACTTTCCGCTTTCTGTTTTCTCCGGGTCCTTGCCATAGTCCAGACAATCCCGGATAGCCTCAGCAATCGTTTCGCCTTCGCCCGCATGGCGCTGTAACAAAGTTGTGGTAGCCAAAAATCATTCCTCCTTTCCATGAGAAAGGGGCGGCCCATTCAGACCGCCCCGACTTCGGGCCAGTATGGCCCGAGGCTGCTTAACTTGCCAGAAACCGGTACAGAGCGGATTTGCCTCCGTCCAGCGCCCAAAGAAGGGAGCCCGCCGCCGCTTGCAGTCCATACGGCGAAAGAAGGAAGGCAAGAAACAGAAATACAATCCCGCCTATGGGCGTCGGCGTGAAAAAGAGAGCGACACCCAGCACCGTCAGGATCACAGAGGCAATCGTCAGCAGGACGGCACAAATATCAAACAGGAACACCAGCAGAGCCGCCAGAAGGCACAACGCTAAAGCAAAGGGAGCAACCAATATTTTCAGCAGTATCTTCATCTTCAAAACCTCCTTTATCTATCCTTCCTACCTCTATTTTATCATGCCTGCCCGGGGACATAAATGTTGCGAAAGATTAGTAAATCCTGTCCCAAACCTTCGGGTCATACTGGCCCGAAGTGGTAAAAAAAGAGCAGGGCGGCAAGCCCCGTAACGGAAGCCTGCCGCCCTCGTCTTACTTTGCCACCAGCTCGGAAAGCTCCCGCAGCACCTTTGACACCTCGCCCCACAGCTTTTCATAGTCCCGCTTCAATCCGTCGATTTCCTCCGGGTACACGCCATAGGTGTGTGCGTGTACGGCGACCTGATTGAGATTGTTGGAACAGCGCCGTTGCAGAGAGATCAGCTCTTTTACGGGCGTAAGGTCGATGTGCAGGATATACCCGTTCAGAGCCATTTTCCGTACATAAGCCCCGGCGTTGGAAATGCCCGCCTCGGCCATCCGCTCATGGATGGCCGCCAGCTCGTCCGGCGTTACCATGACGTGCAGATGGACATTCCGCTTGCGGTTCTCCATCAGCGTTCCAGCTCCCGGCCTTTCCGGCGTTCTTTGGGCTCCTTTACCTTATCCAGCGGTTTTGCGTCCAGCTCCGGGGGCGTGGGCGGGATGGGCGTGTTGTTGGGTACGCCGTCGATCATGTTGCAGTTCTGCTCTGTGGAGAGCTCGGCGGTTTTCAGATAGTTGTCTTTTTCGTGCATGGCGATCCTCCTTTATCGTTCCTCATGGTTTTTATGGTTTCGCTTCTGGCCTGGTTCCTTCGGGGGTTCCTGCCCTCTGGTTTCATCTTTGAGCCGGGCAGTAATGGATGGGCGCACCCGGTCAGGATTGCCCGGTGCTGGTTTCAGCTCATAATCCTCCATCTGCTTTTCGGTCAGCGGCTTTGCGTAGGTCAGTTCGCCCCATGCCATCAGCCTGCCGTCTGCCACAGGACGCCGCCTGTCATCATCGTAGTTGACGATGGAAAGAGGCTGGTTATCCGGCGGCTTCGGGTAAGTTCCTATGTCCACGGGCCGCTGGGTGGAATAATAGCGGTAAACGCCCTCCGGTCCGAGCTCGGTATGCTTGACCGCCGCATGGTAAAACTGCTGATAGTCGTCCACCCGGCGGTCAAAGTCCCTCTGCGCCCACGCCTGACTGGTTCCATAGCGGCCCCAGTAGTAATCCCGATGGCCGTTTTCCCCCTCGGTAAACTGCCAGGTCACAAAGGGGCTCGGCGCTCCCGGATTATGCCCCAGCGCAAAGCCGTGTCCGGTTTCAAAGGTGGCAGCTTTCAAAATCACATATCCTTGTACTGTCTCCAAGAGATTCCTCCTTTCTGTGCCTCGGGCCAACATGACCCGAAGTGCTGGATGTTACGAAATAAGAGGGCAGACCAGGGAGGAATGTAATAAGATATTCCCACCCCGGAAACACCCTCCAAAAAGCCCGGAATGTCAAGCCTTTGGAGGCGGCAAATCGTAACAGCCGCCCGGCCTTTTCTCCCGCATTTTCCTCATGCGTTCCCGGCTTTTCCGTCGGTTCCCTTCGGCCTTGCAGGCGTCGGAGCAGTAGGCTTGACGCCCCTCTGGCAAAAACGCCTTTCCGCAGACCGCACAGGCCCGCAGCTCCGGGGAGATGCCTTCCGTTGTCAGCGCCGCTTGAAGCTCCGGGTCAAGGGGCAGGACAGCCTCACGGAAGTAACGGCAGTACGCCCCTGTCCAGCACTTGTGCAGCATATAGCAGGCACAGTCAAGAGGAAGGCATAGGCCGCTTTCCCGGTCATAGTTGGCGCACATCCCCGTGACCAGAGTGCGGATTTTCTTCTTCTCGTCACGGGTCAGCTCACGGGCGTCCATTTAAGACTTCGGGCCACGATGGCCCGAAGGGCGGGGCTCCACGATCAGCGCCCGGAACTTCTTCCGGCACTGTTTTTTCTTTCCTTTGCACTCCTTGTAGTAACGGCATCCCTTACAAGGGTCGTCATTGTCCCAGCCGGGGTGCGGTACTTCCTTCATCATTCGTTCAAAAGGGCTGCTTGTAAAATTCATTCTCATTCCTCCGTATCTTCCTCCCACGGCGGGGTATCTTCGTCCTCGGGTTTCTCTGCGATCTCCTCCAGCTCCCCGTCCTCATATTCGCAGTAATCATCCTCCAAATCCGGGGCCTCATGCTTCGGCTTGTAAATCTTGAAATAGTAACCAATTCCACCGCCGGCCAGCACCACCGTACCGATCAGGAGCAGAGAGAGAAGGGGGCTGTCCTTTTTCTCCGGCTCGGGTTCCGGTACTTCCTCCACCGGTTCGGTGGGCTTTGGCTCTGGCTCCGGGGTCACTTCTTTGGGCGGTTCCTTACCCTGTTCGGCAAGAGGCAGAAGGTCGTCTGTGGTAACGGTATTGAGGAAATAGACGTTCTCGCTGGTTTTCTGTTTGTCGATCACCAGATAAAACACGCTCTCGTCTGCTGTGGTGATGGTGTAGAACTCCTTTCCATCCTCGTCGGTGGCGTTGTCCACCACGGTTCCCGTCCCGTCCGGGGTAAAGGGGTTCTGGGTTTCCGGCTCTGCTTCGGTTTCTGCCGGGGAGGGAGCTGTCTCCGGCTGCGGCTCGCTGCTCTGTGCATAAGCCGGGGCTGTAAAGATCAGGCAACACAAAAGGCTGGCAGCCATCGCCGCCAGCCTGCGGTATTTAATTTTCTTCATGGGCTGTGTCCTCCTTTTCGGGTGCCTCCGGCTTCGGGTCAGTATGACCCGAAGCGGTAAGGCTGTTTTTGGGGTCGTTCAAAAAAGCCATAAGCTGGGCGGGCGTCAGTTTGAGGGAGCGCACCGCCTGCACGATCTGGCTGTTTTCTTCCTCCTGTTTCTGCTTTTCCAGCTCCCGGATTTTGGCCTGCCACTCGGCAGCCTTCTCCCGGGCTTTTTCCAGTTCCTTATCGAGCTTGTCGATCTTGTTCATGCAAGGACTCCTTTCCTCTGGCTCACAAACGCCCGAAGGCATAGAAATGTGTCTGCCAGTAGCTTGAATTGATGTTTGCGTATTGGATGGGGGACCCACAATGGAGCATCATCCCGTCGCCCACATAAATCCCCACATGGGATACAGGGCCGGGGCTGTCATAGGTTCCCGTGAAAAAGATAATGTCGCCGGGCTTTGCCTCGGAGGGGGAAATGATAGCACACTGATTATAAATGCCCTGCGCCGTGGTACGGGGCAGGTTGTGGACGCCGCTGGCCGTGTACACCCAGCAGACAAAGCCCGAACAGTCAAAGGAGGTGGACGGGCTGGAGCCGCCCCACACATAGGGCCAGCCGATGTACTTTGTGGCTTCTTTCATGAGCGCCGCAAAAGCCGGGTCATCCAGCGCCTCGCCGGGTATCTCATAGCTGGGGCCGGTATCTTCGCCGCCGTTGTAAATCCCTTCCCACAGATAGGGCTTGTTGCCTTTGAGCTGCTGCATAACGGTGTAGATTTCCCGCTGCTGTTCGTCAAGCCTCGGCAGGATCACGGCGGGCAGCGTTTTGTTTGTGAGGGTCACATTTAAGATGTAATACTCATAGGGGACTTCCTCGGTGGTGGTTTCCCCTGTCTCCGGGTCGGTGCTGGTTTCGGTGCGGTAGCGTATCTCGACTTCCTCCGTCAAGGTCAGCTCATACTGTGCATCGAAGATTTCCCGCAGTTCGTCCTGCACCTGTTCCCGGAAATACACCTGGTACTTTGCAGAGAAATAGGACGCCAGCTCATAGGGGTTATGGCCGATCTCGTCCACGGAATAGCGGTACTCGTCATAGCCGGGATGGGTGCTTTCAATGTTCGCTACCGTCTGCACCAGCTCGTTTTCCAGCGCCGTGTAGTCCTCGTCCACCCCCAGCAGATCCGTATCCTCCGAGGCGTAGGAGGTGCCGGATAACGCATTGGCAAGGCCGCTGCCAAGCGTGGGAAAGATGGAGCTTACCGCCGACACAAGAAAACAGAGCAGCAACAGCAGGAGCAGGACCAGCACCGCCACGGGATGACGGGTCACAAACTGCGCCGCCCGGCGGGTCGCAGTTCCCGAAGCGGCAACGGTTTTCTTTGCGGCCTTTGCGCCCTGTTTTGCAGCTGCCTTTGCTTCTTTGGAATACCGGCGTTTCAGTTTCCATTTCTGCTGCACACGGGAAAGCGGATTGCTGGCAAGCTCCGAGTGCTCGGAGGCCATCTTCTGAAAATCCATATTGGCCCGGGCTTTTATGTCCTTCCGTTCCCACTTTGCCACCTTCCGGGCCGGGTGTTCCTGCCAGCGCCGTTTGGCATACCGGGCCAGTTTCCGGGTCCCGGCCTCGGCGGTCAGCTCGGATTTATGCGCTCCTTCCACGCCCACATTTTCATGCTCGACCTCGTGTATCTTGTTGTGGAGATAAAACCATGCCTCGGTGCGGGCTCCCCGGACAGCTTTCTTTGCAAGCCCCGGTGGCTTCTGCGCCGCCCGTTTCGCCTCGACCTTATCCAGCTTCTCCCGGGCCTTTTCCAGCTTTTCCCCGGCGTATTCCGCTTTGGCCTGCGCCTTCTGGTACTTGTCCTTTTTGCTCCCGGCCTTCTCGGCGGAGCCTTCCGGCTCCTGCGCCTTTCCGGTATCCTGCGGACCGCCCTTGTCATCCTCCTGCCTCATGCGGTCAGAAGGGCGGGCTTTCCGGCTGTCCTCTTGAAACTTGCCGCTTTTGGACTTCGGGCCATCGTGGCCCGAAGGACTGTCCTGCCCGGTATCCTCGTCCTCAAACCGCAGACGTCGGGATGGTGCGGGGGAAGGTCCTTCCCGTTCAGCCGGTCCGGGGCGATTGCCCCCGGTATCCTCCGTCGGCCTCGGCCTTTGAAAATTCCGTTTGTCCGGTTTCTTTCCGATGATGTATCCCTCCTTTCCAAACCTCGGACCAGCATGGCCCGAAGTGTGTTATGCCCGGTTCATTTCCTGTTTTTTGTCCTCCGGGCGGGTGGTCATAATGGCGTACAGCTCGGTATTCTGCGGGAAGCGGTCAACAAACGGGATGGTGGTGTTTCCGAAGAACAGCAGCCCTTCGCCGGAATTGGTATGGGTCACATAGGAAAGCTGATGGGGGCTGATTCCAAGCTGTTTGGCTAAAATCTGCCGGTCCCCCTGTGCCTGCGAGAGAAGCACAAGGAAGTCCGAGTTTTCAAAGATGTTCTCGATCTCTGGGCTTGCCAGAAAATCCTTCACGTTCTGCGTTAAGGCGCTGGGTACGCAGCCCTTCTTACGGAGCATTTTCCAGATCGCCACACAATAGCTTGCCGTCAGACGGTCACGGAGCAGCACATGAAATTCGTCGAAGTAGCACCATGTAGCGATACCGCGCAGGAAATTCATGGACACCTGCGAGTTTACCAAGTCCTGCATAATGAGCATGGCAATCGTCCGAAGCCCGGCACCCAGCTTTTTTAAGTCAAGGCATACCAGACGGCGGTTCAGGTCCACATTGGTTTCATGGTTGAACACGTTAAGGGAACCCGACACATAGATTTCAAGGGCAGTTGCCAGCCGTACCGCCTCGCCCTCCGGCTGGGAACAGAGCAGGTCATACAGGGTTTGGAGGGTCGGCATTTTGCTTGTTTCCGGGTCCTGCAAGTGTTCCCGGTACATCTGGCGTACACAGCGGTCAATGACGGTCCGCTCCACCGGCTGCAAGCCATCCTTGCCGCCAACGATCAGCTCCATCAGCGACAGGATAAAGTCGGCTTTCAGCGCCATCGGGTTTTCCTCGTCAAAGCTCAGGTCAATGTCCATCGGGTTGATGTGGTGGGGGCTGTCCGGGGCGATCTCGATGACCTGTCCGCCCAGCCGCTTGATAAGGGGCGAATATTCGCCCATCGGGTCAACCACAATGATCCGGTCACGGGTGGCAAGGAACACGTTCACAAGCTCCCGCTTTGCGGCAAAGGATTTGCCGGAGCCCGGCACGCCGAGGAACAGGCCGTTGGGGTTTTTGAGCTTTTTCCGGTTTGCCATGATGACGTTATGGGAAAGTGCGTTGAGCCCGTAATAGACGGCTTCGCCATCCATGCGGAGCTCCTGCGTCATAAAGGGAACGAAAATGGCCGTGGAGCTGGTCGTCATGCCACGCTTGATCTCAATGCCGTTATGACCCAGCGGAAGGCTGGAAAGAAAACCGTCCTCCTGCTGGAAGTCCAGCCGCTTCAAGGTGCAGTTGTATTTCTGGACGATACCCGACACCGTGAACAGGTCATTGTCCAGCTCCCGGCGGGTCGGGGCCATGTTTACCACAAGGAAGGTCAGAAGGAACATTCTTTCATTCCGGCTCTGTAAATCTTCCAGAAGGGTCTTTGCGTCGTTGCTGTACGTCACAAGGTCGGGCGGGAGTATGTCCATGTCGTACCCGGCCCGGGCGGCCTTCTTTTGTTCCTCCACCTTCATCTTGTCAATGTCGGAGACTTTGGCCTTGATGGATTTCACGGCGGCGGCCTGATCGACGGTTTGGATATGGAGAGTGATGGTCATTTCCGCATCCATTTCCAAAAGCTCCGCCAGCAGCTTGTCCGAGAGCTCTGAGGCCAAAATCTGCAAGTAGGAGGCAGCGCCCCAAGTCGTCCCCACCCGGAACAGACGGCTGAAACGAAAATCGAAACTGTCCGGGGCGATAAAGTCTTTGGTGGAAAGCCCGGTTTTGGGGATCATATCCCATGAAAACCGGAAGGGGGAGCCGCTGCCGGGGTGAAGCTGCCCGTGAAGAAGCTCCAGTCGTTCCAGCCCCGAAAGGGAGCGGCACTTGACGCCCAGCTTTTTGAAGTTCCCGCAAATGTCCGCCTCTACACGTTCCAGCCTTGCCCTGGCGGTGGAAAGGTCGTCCACGTTCACGCCGAAGGTCAGGAGCTTTGTGCGAACAATGCCGTTGTTGCTTTTGGCGATCTGGTTTTCCAGCATTTCCACATACTCACACCGGACGCTGTTGTAATCGTCATCCTGCATGGGGATGTTCACGCTGTACCGGCTGCCCGGGCGGCTTCGGTGGTTGAGGAAGGAAAGCTGGAACGGAAGGCTGCTGTCAAAGTAGTTGAGGCAGGCGCTCCACCCATCAAAGATGGCTGCCTGATCTTCGGACTGTGCGAGCTGGTAGTTGATGTCCTCGTATTCAATGGTTTTGGTGTAATAGCGGTCCGCTACCCGGCACACCCCGTCCCGGTACATTTCCCGGTAAGGGAGGGTCTGCTGGGCGGTGGTGGGAATGTTCTTTTCTTTCGTGAACAGGCCGGTAAGGCCCTGCTTTTCAGGCTTTCTGCCTGCGGGCTTTCCGGCCCTTCTGCTGTTTCGCAATCGGCTGCGCCTCCTTTCTGGCGCTAAGCAGCGCATAGAAGTTTTCGGTTTTGTAAGGCCGCACACGGGGATAGAGGAACCGGGTGCGGATGATGTTTTTCAGCACTTTTTCCAGCGGCAGACCGTCCCGCTCATACATAGCCAGAAAGAAGAACGGGAGCATGAGGCCGATCATCAGGAACATGGCGGCACTGTTCCCGATACTGCCACGGGAAAACAGGTAAGCCGGGAGGCCCACCGCCGCCGCGCTGGAAAAACAAACAAGCTGGCGCTTCGTTAGGTTGAAGGCCAGCTTTGTCTTGATTTTGGAAAGGTCTTTTGGTACTGGCACATAGGCCATTTTGGTACACCTCCTTTATTGCTTCGGGCCAGCATGGCCCGAGGTTATCTTGCGGCCTCTTTGGCCGGGGCTGTGCTGCGGGCAGCTTCGGCGGCCTCTCGTCCGCTCTGCCTTGCCCGCCAGTATTCGGGGTGATACTGCCGGATGGACTGATTGAGTTTTTCTTCAAACTGTCCTTTGTCCTTAATGCGGTCAGGGATTTTCCACAGCTTTTTGTCCAGCAGCTCCCGGAGCACTACGCTTTCCTGTGCGTCCTCCTCATAGCAGATATAACCCTTATCCTTGAAGCCACACTTTTTGGCCGCTGGGGAGAGGACAGCGGCTACCTCATTTGCCACCATCGTTCCGCCGTGGCTGGCGGTAGATACCAGAAACACCCCCGGACAGAGGGTTTCACAGCTCTGCACCTCGCCCCACGGGGAGCTTTTCGGCGCATGGAACATTCCGCCCGTCCGGCTCCGGTCCGCCTGCATGAGCGCCGCCTTTTCCAAGATGGCTTTCAGTTCTGGGGAAAAATACGCATATTCCCGAAGGACACGGGCGGCGTCCCCGCCGCAGGCGTTCATCAACAGGGTATAGGCGTCGCTGTCCGCTTTGGTACAGCGGCCCAGCAGCTTGCCGTCATAGTAGCAGGCCGCATCATAGCTCGTCCGTTTGCGTGGCATGGGTTTCGCCTCCTTTCCGCTTCGGGCCAGCATGGCCCAAGGTCAACGCTCCGCGCCACGGCTGGGCTTTTCCTTCGGGGGCCGTTCCGCCTTTGCCTGTTCGGCAGCCGCTTTTCCGGCTTTGAGCTGGTCGCTGATGGATGCACGCCCCACAGAGCCACGCTCCGCCATCTGTTCCAGCTTTGCCTCATAGGCTTGCAGAACAGCGGTGTTGAGCTGTTCCCGGAACTCCTTTGTGACAGGGTAGGCCATATCCCGGTAGCCGCCTTTGCCGTCTGGCTGGCTGGGCATCCCAAGAAAGAGCCCCTTGCTGCCCTGTACGATTTTCAGATTTTCCACCACAAAGCAGTTATTGAATTTCACGCTGGCAAAGCCCATGAGGTTTTTCACAGGTTCGATGACCCGCACGCTTACATCCAGCTTCAACGGTGCGGCCGGGGTGGTGTTTGCAACCTTTTCCTGCATGGTTTCCTCCTTTCCGGCGGGAACAAGGTTCCCGTCCTTGTAGTCATAGCCTTCCGCCCGGAGTGCCGCCAGCGTGTCCGCCGATACGCACCCGGACAGTTTCAGATCGGTTTCCACCATAAAGCGCATGGTGTCTGCTTTAGAAAATTCTTCGGGGAGCTTTCCGTAGAAAGCCGGGTGCGGCTGTCCGTCCGCACCCTGTTTGTAACGCCGGGGCATACCGCCTCCTTTCCGCTTCGGGTCAGCATGACCCGAAGTCTCTTAATGGCAGCCGAAGATGGATTTTGCAAGACTGCCTGTTTTGAATAAGGTGAAACACAGCAGCACCGTATATCCCACGCATCCCCAGATTGCCCCGATGGGGTCGCCGTCGGTGGCGATACTCTGGATCAGCACCGCATAGATGGCGACACAGACTAAGATCAATAGACCTTGAAAGCCCACCGCAAAGAGGGAGCGGAAATAGTTCTGCCCCATGTGTCCGGTTTCCCTGTTGGGGACTGTGGCAAACGGGATAGGCGCTAAACTTGTGAGTAAATAAATTTCAATCATACGGCCATATACGATGACGAAAATCACGATGTTTAAGGCAATCATAGTAAGCTGGATCAGGAAGGACTGGAGCCAGAGTCCGAACAGAGGGCCTAACTCCATCGCTTCAAGCTCTGTCCGCAGACTGTCCAGCACATCCGGCGTGATCTCTGTCCCGTTCTGGATAATGCCCGCTGACTGCTGTATCACATGCTGGCTCACATCAAAGACTGCCAGCACGATATTGAAGGTATTCGTCAGGATCATCACAGCCACAAAGGTTTTGAACACCCACTTAAAAAACATCCATGTGTCAACTTCATGGAGATTGTTGCGTTCTATGAGCATCTGTATCAGTTCATAGGTCATAACAAAAGTGAGGATGACCCCGGCGATTGGCAGAATGGCAGTTTCGGAGATCTGTCGTATCATGGAAAAGACCCCGGCGTTCCAGTCCGCCGGGGTCGTGCCTACCTGTGTGGCGATCTCGCCAACGCTCTGATTGACGTTATCGAAAAGGCCGTCCAGATTTCCCATGATACCATCGACGAGCAGACCTTTCAGCCATTCAACGATTGCGTCGATGATAAAGTCCATACATCAGCTCCTTTTCTGGAAAAGGGACAACGGGTGACACTTAGCTGAACAGGCCGGACAGCAGAGGGATAAGCTGAAGGCCGATCAGAACGACACCGCCGCCCGCCATGAGCTGCTTAATGCCCTGTGATTTTGCCGCAGGGTTATCCGACCCGTAACCTTCCAGAAGGTTGATGACGCCCCATACCGCCAGACCGGCGCCAAGAGCCATGACCAGAATTTTGAGAATGTCGATTGCCTGATTGAAAAATTCCATATACGTTCCTCCATTTTGTTTGTTTGATGGTTTTGGGTACAAAAAAAGCCGCCCACATCGGCGGCGCTTCGGGTCATCATGGCCCGAAGTTACACAAACTCGTCGCTGTCCAGATCATCGAAGTTCAACAGGTCAGCTTCTTCGTCCGTGTCGGAGCCGTCCACTTCGTACACCGTGTATTCGTCCTCCGGCTTTAGTCTCAATAGCCGGTGGCGGAACAGGCTTTCCAAGCGGAAGGCGTTTTTCTTTTTATCAAATTCGGCTGTGTACTTGTAATTCGGGTGCTTTTTCAAGTCATACTTCGGGGACAGGAAGGGCGGGAGCCCCCGAAGCTGCAAGATACATTTATCCCCGGGCATGGTGGTGATCTCGCTGGTGGTCATCAGCTCCCGACCAAGCCGCTGCATATTCTGGCTGTAACTTTCAGACTGTCCACGGCTTCGGCCCTCGGTCTGCATAGAGATGGTGGCCTTGCCCAGCCAGTTTTCCGAAATATCCTTTAGGGTGGAAGCCTCCCGGCCTCCGAGGAACACGATACTGTCCATGTTTCCCATGATGGTTTCGGAATGGTCTTTGTACAATGCCTTGCACTGGCTCATAGCCTGATAAAAGAGCGTCAGGCTGATCTCCCGGGAACGAATGACGGCCACGATCTTTTCCAGCCCCGGCACCTGCCCGGTGTTGGCAGCCTCGTCCCATAGCACCCGCACATGGTAGGGCAGACGCCCGCCATAGGTGTTGTCAGCCCGTTCACACAGAAGGTTGAACATCTGCGAAAAAGCAAGGGCAACCAAAAAGTTGTAGGTGGTGTCCGTGTCGCTGATAAGAAAGAACAGCGCCGATTTTTCATCCCCCAGCTTATCAAGATCCAGCTCGTCATAGGACATGATCTCCCGAAGCTGGGGAATATCAAAAGGAGCCAGTCTTGCACCGCAGGAAATCAAGATGCTTTTGGCTGTCTTGCCGCTGGCGAGCTTGTATTTCTTATACTGCCTCACGGCGAAGTGCTGGGGGCTGCGACGTTCCAGCCCGTCAAACATATAGTCCACCGCATTTTTGAAGGTTTCGTCATCCTCCCGGACTTCCATGCTGTTTATCATTTCCACCAGCGTATTCATGTTGCGTTCTTCCTCCGGCCCCTCAAAGACGATGTAGGCCACAAGGGCGCAGTACAAGAGGGTTTCAGCTTTAGTCCAGAATTCGTCGCCCTCCTTGCCGTCGCCTTTGGTGTTGGCGATCAGAGCAGTAACGAATTTCAAAACATCGCTTTCCGTCTTGATATAGGCCAGCGGATTGTAGTGCATGGATTTTGAAAAGTCGATACTGTTGAACACCCGCACCCTGTATTTCTCCCGTTGCAGAAACCGCCCGCACTGGTCGAGGGTGCCGCCCTTCGGGTCTACCACCACATACGAGGAATGGGCTTGAAGGAGCTGCGGGGTCAACCAGAACCTTGTCTTTCCCGAGCCGGACGAGCCGATGACACAGGCGTTTAGGTTCCGGGCATTGGCAGGTATCTTCGGACGGGTGTTCATGGTAAGGAACTCCGTCCCGGTCAGAATGACATTGTTCTGAAATTTAGGGTCAACAAACGGCTTTATATCCTCCTTTGTTCCAAAGCGGGCGGTGCCGTATTCCGCATCCCGCCGGAATTTTTTCGCCTGCCTGATCTTTGACTGTATCAGCAGATACATCCCAGCCGCACCGGCAAGGCCCACCAGCAGGTCAATACCTCCCAGCCCCGGCCAGTAGGTTTCAAAGGCTTTGGGGAAGGTATCAAGCATCCCCATGAGCTTTGTCCCGAAGTCTGTGCCGGGGGCGATCCGGTAGGCCGTCCCGATTTTGGAGAAAAACCAGAACACAAAGAGGTACGGCAGGTTTGGGAGCACATATTTTCTGATCTTGTCACTCAACGTCCGTCCTTCACCGCCTCTCTGGTCCGCTGCTTTTCCTTTGCCTGCGTCCTGATTTGCTCCGTGAATTTCCGAAGCTGACCGAGGATGGAAGCCTTGTCCTGCTCTTTGTTCAGCACCTTTGCGCTGTACTTCTGGAAGGCCGCCGTGATAGCGTCCGCCTGATTGGCTTTGAAAAACAGCAGGTAATGACCGGGGCTCACTTTATGGAAAGCGTAGTCCACATGGAACTCCTTTGCGATCCGGTCAAAATCCTTTGGAGCTCCTACATAGGGCATGGCACTTTTGCCGCCATAGTGGTTCATCAGCTTTTTCACGCTCTGGCGTCCCTGCGGGGTCAGCGCCTTCTGGTGGTGCTTTTGCAGCGCCCGAACCACCTTGCCAAGAGCGGCAGCCAGCACTTTTCCTGTGAGCTTCGTTGTCCTGATCGAAAGGGCAACCGTTTTTTGGTTTACTTCTTCCTGCATAAAACCTCCTTTCCATCGGGGTTCCCGCTATCCGGGAGGCCCCCGTACAATCTCGGGGAACAGAAAACCTCGGGCCAATGTGGCCCGAGGCTTACCGCTCGGCATCTCTGCCGGACGGAGCTTTCTTTTCCGGCTCCGTCTGGACTTTTTCGCCCTGTTCCCGCATGGTCTGCAAGATAGAGGGCTTCTTTTGAAGCTGGGAGGGCTTTTCGCCGGACAGCGGCTTGATACATTCCAGACGGTCAGCCGCCCGGATGGCGTTGTCCGTGAGCTGCCTCTGCCATGCGCCTACGCTGGGAGCCCAGCGAAAGCCGCTGCTTTTCAGCTTGGCCCGGGTGTCCGCGTCAGGCTTTCCATCAAAGAATACCTGCAAGCGGTTGTCCTCCCGGTTCATCTCCACACGGCCCCCGTTGAACTCCCAGCCGGAAAACTCCCGCTGTGCCTGTTTGGAAAGCTGTTCGATACGGGCCTTTACCCGGCGGATCTCCGCATTGTTGTTGGTAAGCTGGTAGCTTTCAAAGGGCCTCGGGTCGCCCCGCCAGCTTGACGCCATGCTTGCTTTCAGCTTTTCGATCTGGTCCGGCGACAGCAGCGCACAGCCATCCAGTTTGCCATGCTTGCGGTAATAGGCGTTGACCTCCTTCATAATGAGCTGGGAGCGTTCCAGCCCGTCCAGCTTCTTCTGGAGCTTTTCAATGGCCGCCGGGTCATCGGCGCTGATCCCGCCCATGCCGGTACTGCGTATCTTATCCAGAAGCCCTTGAATATACCGCCATTCCTCCATGTTGTTGTCCCGGGCCCGGTTCTGTTTTTCCTTCTTTCCCACCGGGAAATTGGCAGGTCCGGCGATCATCACAGAGGGAACCCTTGCGTCAATGGCAAAGCCCTGGTTCATGTTTTCGGCCAGCTTGCGGGCGTAGGTGTCTAACAGATGGTCGATCTTCTCATGGTACATGGGGTCTACCCGGGATTTTTGCTGTTCGGCTATGGCTGCGGCCTTGTCTACCATTGCCCGGTATTCCGCCGTTGCGCTCCCTTCCTTGTAGTCGGAAAAGCTATTCATTTCCTTTGCCCGGCGGGCGGCCCCTTCATTGATAGAGTAATAGTTGATGGTATGCACCTCCTTCATGCTTCGGGCCATGCTGGCCCGAAGTCCTACCGTTCTTCATGGGAAGGCCCCGCCTTGTCCTTCTTCGGAGCGGGCGGGGCTTCTTGAAACCGTTTGAGTGCGGCGAGAATGGAGTGGACAGGCTCGGCCTTTTCAGGATAGGCAAATATCCGGTGTTCCGGCGGGATGTCCTGCGGCCCGTGATAATACTCCTTGAAGCCCTCCGGGACTACCGACACATACCCACCGGGAGCGAATACGCCGCCCTCGTTGATACGCACATCCCGTCCGTATGCTTCATAATCGAAGTAGTTCTGAATGTGCTCCGGTATGTCGATGGTTCCAAGCTCGTCGGCGTACAGACGGCCCAGCCCTTCATCATCAGAAATATCCGGGTAAAAGCGGTAAAGGTCAAGGTTCTGCGTCAGGTTTATCAAATCCTTCACGCTCCGTGTGTGGTTTCCCAAGACAAGAGCGGCTTCAAAGGTTTCCAGTCCGCCCTTATCCCGTACTTCCAGCAGAGCGTGGCCCAGCTCGTTCAGCTCGTCGATGTTCTCACATTCGTAGAGATGATCGTAGAGCCCCAGTACATCGCTGTCAAAGCTGGTAAAGAACACTTCGCTGTACCGTTTCCCGTCTATCCCGATTTTGGCAAGGGCGGCCTGCAACTCCTGTGTCGTCGTGGGGAAATGTACCGTTGTCCCTACCTCGATCCCCATTAAGGGGTACAGGGCTGTATTGGTTATATAGGCTTCAAACATGGGCTTATTCCTCCTTTCCGGCCCGGTCAGCCAGCACCTCATAGATCCCGGCCATAATGTAATCGGCACAAGGGAGGGCAATCGCATTTCCCAGCGCCTTGTAGCGTTGCAGAGGCCGGATCTCCATGCCGTCCGCCCCGTACTTTGTCCAGCCCTCCGGCAGCCCCATCAGCCGTTCACTTTCTGTTTCCGTCAGAAAACGGATACAGCCGCCCTCCGGGTCGCCCTCATACCAGAAGGCAAAGGGCGTTACATCACTGGCTAAAAGAGTGGGAAAAGGGTCAGTTGGTAATCCGAAGCTGTTTCGGAAGGCCGTTTCTTCCTGCCTTTTTGCCGCTCCCCGCATACGGAAGCACTGAAAGGGGTGGATGACTGGTATCTGCCGCCCTGTTTCAAAAGAAGCTGTTCGATCTCCTTCGGCGGCGGCCCGCCCGCCCTCTCCGCAAGGCGGAGGAAGTGGGAGCATTGGACGGGGCTTAAATAGTATGTCTGCGGCACGTCTGCCTCCAAAGTCCGCCACGACGAAAATCCGCTGCCTTCGTGCCAGCCTTCGGGAGCCTGCCCAATACTGGGCGTCCATGAGCCGCCAGCACACATCAGGCGTTCCCCCTCGCACCATTCCGGCGTTTCCCCATCTTCCCGAAGGAGGCATTGGAACTTCGGTGTCCGAGAAGGCGGATAGGACGGCTCTAAAGTCCATCCGGTCATTTGTAGAAAACGCTCCCATGACGTTTTCCCAAACAGCGATAGCTGGATATAGGTTATCAGTAGCATCCCTCATTTCCTGTATGATACGAAACGCCTGATAGAACAGGCTTGATTTTGCCCCGGCAAGGCCGGAGCGGTTGCCGATCAGAGAAAGGTTCTGACAGGGAGAGCCGAAGGTTATCACATGGACCGGCGGGATTTTCCCGCCGTCCACCTTCGTAATATCCCCCAAATGCACCATGTCGGGAAAGTGCCTTTTGGTTATGGAGATGGGCGCTTTTTCAATCTCGCTGGCCCATACCGGACGGATACCGCACCGGAAAGCAGCCAGAGGGAACACGCCGATTCCGTCGAAAAGGCTCCCCAGCTTAATGTCCGGCATGGCCCGGGGTGCCGTGTCCCTTCACGGCAAGCACCCCTTCCAGTGTGGTCGCCGCAATGCCCAGCCGCCCGGCAACCGCAATATCATTTTTTACATCCTCGTCCACAGCGCTGCCGCAGACGATCAGGGTGTGGGAACGCCGCAGCATATCCCGGCGCATATCAATCCCGGCCTTATGTTCCTCGGGAACGCTGTCATTCAAAAACAGCGGCAGGTACAAGAGCGGGCAGATAGGGGAAAAGCCCGCCTCATAAGCAAGGCGGCAGTAGTGGGCCGCCAGCTCCATATCAACATCCGGCTCGCCGCTCCATGCGGCGGTCAGGTACGCTAAAGGTCGTTTCATTGGTTGAGCCTCCATTTCTGTTTTGGTTTAGAAAAAAGCAAGATATCGCCCAACCCCTCCGCCCCTTCCCCCGGGAAGGGGAACGGCTCTGGAGAATTTATATCCCCGTCGCTTGACCGGGAAAAAGCATAACCGGGAGAAATCCGTCAAGGGTGCCTCCGGCACCGCCTGCGGCGGCGCTGCCCTTGACTGATTTTCCCGGCTATGCTACGGAATAACTGGCGACGGGGAATAATTTATATCTCCAGAGCTTCGGGGCGCGGGGCAGAGCCCCGCAATCCTCGGGCCATGCTGACCCGAAGTTTGGGCTTACTTTTCCTGTTCGGTTTTCTTCTCCGGCTTTTCATGTTCCTTCTGCTGACCCTTCCAGTCGTCCAGCAGCTTGATGATCTGGTCCTTCATTTCCCGCGGCGTAGTTTCCTTGCCGAAATACTTGCTCAGTTCCGCACCTGTCAAAATCACTTTGTCTACCTCCTTTTTGTCCTCCATCATAATGCCGTCGATCACATCCCCGTTGAGCAACTTCTTTTCGTCCAGCTCACGCATACGCTTTGCCTGCGCCTGCGAAGGAGAGGACTGCTGGCTGTCAATGGCAACGGCGATATAGTTCTGGTTCTTTTTGCTGACATAGGAAAGCTCCACCGCCGTAGTAAAGCCCAGCTTTTTTTCATCCATCAACTTCATCAGGTCGGGGACCAGCTCATTGAGACGGATATACCGCTGCACCTGCTTGACCGCCATCTTATTGCGCTCGGCCACGATCTCGTTGGAGCGTTTGCCAGCGTCCTTCGGGTCAATCTGGCCCGAAGTGCGGGAGCCCTGGTGCTTGATAGCTTCAAGCTGCATTTTCAAGGCTTTGGCCCGCTCACTGGGGAGGATTTCTTCACGCTGGTTCAGATTGTCCTCGACCATCTGGGTGATGGCTTCATCGTCTGTCAGGTTTCGGACGATACAGGGCATATCCGCATATCCGGCAAGCTCACTGGCTTTCTGGCGGCGGTGGCCGGACACGATCTCATAGCCGCCATCCTCACGGGGACGGACGATAGCGGGCTGGGTAACGCCCTTGTCCTTGACGCTGGACACCATAGCCCGCATTTCTTCATCATCCCGAACCTCAAAGGGATGGTTCTTGAAGGCGTGGAGTTCATTCAGCTTGATATAGACGATCTGCTCCTTGCCCCGGCGTGGTGCATCCTGCGGCTTTTCAGGTTCCTTCGGAGTGGGAGCGGTCTGCACCGTTGGAGCCGTTTTTTTCTCCGGCTCCTTTTTGACCGTCTTTTCCGGTTTCTGTGCGGGGGCTTTGGACTTTGGGGCTGCGGCCTTGTCCTTATCTGCTTTCGGGGGACGGCCCCGGCGCTTCGGCTGTTCCGGCTCTTTGGGTTTTTCCTCTGCTTTTTTCGGAGTCTCCGGCTGCTTTTCCGGTTTCTCCACTTTTGCCGGGTCAGGCTTTTCCACGCCGGGAGTTGCCGCCCGTTCCTCGGCTTTCTTTTCCTTCATAATTTCAGCGAAGTTATAGACGGAAACCTGTGGGTTCTTTACCTCTGGTTCCGTCTTTTTTCCCGGCTCCGAGGAAACGGAAACCTTCTCCGGCTCTTTTGGGGGAGCGGGAGGCGTTTCCTTGCCCGGCCCGCTATCCGTTACCGGCTGTTCCGGCGTTTTTGTGGTTTTATCATCTGCCATAAGCATTTACCTCCTGTTTTTTGGCATGAAAAAAGGGGCTCAACTTTTCAGTCAAGCCCCCGTGGGAAGTTCCTCCTTTCTCCGCCATGATACAAAAATACCGCCCGTAGTCTCGTTTGGGCGGTACTTTGTGTAAGATTGGCAGTCCATTATTAAGTTTTTTATTATGTTCCCTTTGTACACCGTTGCAAGAGTATTTTCATAATTCTGTTCAATTTTGTCTATGTTTTCGAGAATCCTGTTCATGTACAAATGCAACTAAATTAGAGTATAATAAGGGAAACCATTGAAACTGGGTTTCCGTAAAGGACATTCCTGTGATGGCAGGAATGTCCTTTACATATAGCGGTAAATTCTGAAGTAGTTGGCATAGAAGTTCATGAGGTAGTTGACGTATGCTTTAAATCTTTTCATTTCGTTTTCCTCCTTTCTTTATCTTACAAGCACATTATAATATCAGAAGACGTCTATTACTTGCCAAATGGGAAGAAAAAGTAGACAAAACTTGCAGGAGATTAATTGGAATGTACTGGTAAGAGCATCACAGACATTTGCCTGGATGCAGGAGTTGAGAGCCAAAGGACATTTAACCGGGTATCTCGTGAAAGATATAAAGTAACGTCAAGGGAATACCGGAATTTTTATCGTGAACAACATATAAGTCAGACCCAGGATGAAATATCTGGAATGGAGAAATAGGATGGCATTTATAATCTGTGTAGCAGCACTCATAATCATGATGTTTGTATTTACCAAAATGTTGTTAAGTTTTGGCAATAACAGCAGTGCGGCAGTTGAATCTGTTGATGCGACTGTAGTTGAAAAGAAGCAAGGAATCTATACCCATATGCAGTCTGAATCACATGTACCTTGGTTTCGCGTTGTATTTGAGATGACAGATGGAAGTTTGATGGAATTTCAAATGCAACAGGGAGATTTTCGTGAATTGGAAAAAGGCGATCGAGGTATGCTGACTTATCAGGGAAATCGGTATATATGTTACCAAAAATATAAATTTAAAAGTGAAGCACAGGAGGAAGAAAAATGTTAAGTGAAAGCATTGCAAAACTGGTACAGTATGGGATTACAACAGGTCTGACACCAGAATGTGAAAGAAATTACACAACAAATCTTCTGCTGGACGTTTTTCATGAGGATGACTATGAGAAACCGGACAGCATTGAGGAACCTGTTAATCTTGAAACAACATTGGGCGAATTGCTGGACGAAGCTGTAAAAAGAGGACTGATCGAAGACAGTATTGTATACCGGGATCTATTTGATACCAGATTAATGAACTGTCTGATGCCGCGTCCGGGCCAGGTGCAAAAAGAATTCTGGGATAAATATAAAGAAAGCCCAAAGGAAGCAACCGATTATTTTTATAAACTGAGTCAGGACAGCAATTATATCCGCAGATATCGCGTAGAGAAGGATCAAAAGTGGAAGGTAGACAGTCCATACGGTGAGATTGACATTACCATCAATTTGTCCAAACCGGAAAAAGATCCAAAAGCAATTGCCGCGGCAAGGAATGTAAAATCCGGAAGCTATCCGAAATGTCTTCTTTGCCCGGAAAATGAAGGATATGCAGGACGTGTTAATCATCCGGCAAGGCAGAACCACAGGATTATTCCGATCACAATCAATGATACTCCTTGGGGATTCCAGTATTCTCCGTATGTGTATTACAATGAGCATTGCATTGTGTTTAACGGCCAGCATACTCCAATGAAAATCGAGAGAAATGCATTCATTAAACTGTTTGATTTTGTAAAACTGTTTCCGCATTATTTCCTTGGATCTAATGCAGATCTGCCGATCGTAGGCGGCTCGATCTTAAGCCATGATCATTTCCAGGGTGGACATTATACATTTGCAATGGCAAAAGCACCAATTGAGCAGCACGTGGTACTTCCGGGATTTGAAGATGTAGAGGCTGGAATTGTAAAATGGCCGTTATCTGTACTTCGTATTCGTCATAAAGACTCTAACCGTTTGGTAGATCTGGCAACACATGTGCTGGAAGTATGGAGAGGTTATACGGATGAAGCAGCATTTATTTATGCTGAAACCAATGGAGAGCCTCATAATACAATTACACCAATTGCACGTAAAGTAGGGGATATCTACGAATTGGATCTGACATTAAGAAACAACATTACAACAGAAGAACATCCGCTGGGTGTGTATCATCCGCATGCAGAATATCATCATATTAAGAAAGAGAATATCGGCCTGATCGAAGTTATGGGCCTTGCAGTTCTTCCGGCCAGATTAAAAGGTGAGATGGAACTTTTGGAAGAGTATATTCTTGAAGGCAAAGATATTTCTTCAAATGAGCAGATTGAGAAACATGCAAAGTGGGTTAAGAAGTTCCTTCCGAAATATCCGGAAATCACAAAAGAAAACATCCATGGCATTCTTCAGAAAGAGATTGGAATCGTATTTACCCATGTTCTGGAAGATGCAGGAGTATACAAATGTACGACCGAGGGAAGAGAAGCATTCATGCGTTTTCTTGAAACATTATAAAAACTGAAATAAAAGGATTCTTTGGGAAATGGGAGGTAAGTGAAACCTCCCATTTTTTTAGGGCAGCTACTCTTAAGAAGCATGGATCGGGCAGTTGCATTATACGAAAGTATGGAATTGCGGGGATTCCATGGGGAATTTTATTATGCAGAGAAAGCATATAACAAACTTGCATCCTGGGGATATGTGATTTTCTGGGTATCAGTATTTATTTTGATGAGAACATGCTCAGTCACAGTGCTGCTGGGAAGAATGTTTGTATAGAAAGTGTAGACGAAAATAATAAAATTTGAAAATGTAGTATTTGGATATGGAGAAGAGAAAAATGCCTTGAATTATGTGTCTTTCCATATCAGTAAAGGAGAACAGGTGGGGCTGATCGGAGCCAATGGTGCAGGGAAGTCTACGCTAATGAAGGCAATGCTGGGACTGATCCCTGCAAAGGGAAAGATCACTGTTGATGAAACAGAAGTAAATCAGGAAAATTCAAGTAGAATCCGGCAATGCCTGAGGTATGTGTTTCAGGATTCTGATAATCAGATGTTTATGCCGACGGTTTATGAAGATATGATATTTGGACCATTAAATTATGGTAAGAGCAGAAAAGAAGCAGATCAGCTTGCCAGGGAGGCCTTGGAAGAACTGGACCTTATACATTTGAAAGACCGCCAGAATTATAAGATGTCAGGTGGCGAAAAGAGAATAGCTGCCATAGCCACCATCCTTGCAATGAACCCAAAGGTAATGCTGATGGACGAACCATCAACAGCATTAGACCCAAAGAACCGGAGACGGCTGATACGGATCCTCGCAGAAAAGAGCAGCGTAAAATGTTTTGTAGAAATCAGCTTACTGTTTGTAAAAGAAAATGTTTTTTCCAGCAGCCCTGGTTATTTTTTATTAAATCGGAGATATTAAAATCAGACGATTTAAAAAATATGTCTGAATGCTGTTTATCGTTAAAAACAGGGGGCATGGATGGGAAAAAGAAAAGAGATAACCGGTAAGGATAATGGAAAGCAAAAAATGTGGACAATAATCACTGTCATCATAGTGTTCTTTGCTATGGCTGGCTATGCAGGAATGTCTTATTACTATTCAGACAGATTTTTTCGGGGAACAACGATCAACGGAATTAACTGTTCTGGAAAAACATCGGAAGAGGCAGAACAGGCGGTTGCTAAAAAAGCAGAGGATTATCTGCTGGAAGTAAAGGCAAGAAATCTGAAATCACAGAGTATCAATGGAAAATTGATCGGATATCGTTATGTTTCGGATGGCAGTATTTCCCAATATCTGGATGAACAAAAACCATATAAATGGGTTCGGGGATTTTGGAAAAAACAAAATTATACAGCCAAGGAAAACATGACCTATGATAAAGTGAAGTTAAAAGAACAGCTGGAAAAACTGGAATGTGTAAAAAAAGAGAATCAGACAGCACCAGAAGATGCATATGTAGCTTATAAAGATTCGAAGTTTGAAATCGTACCGGAAACAGAAGGGAATACCCTGGATTTCAATGGAGCTTATCAGGCACTGTCAGAAGCGGTTGCTAGCAAAAAAAGAACGATTGACCTGAATAGCTGTCCGGCTGTTTATGTAAAAGCGGCAGTACTGAAAGATGATCCAGATCTTAAAAATTCATTGGAAGAATGCCAAAATCTGATTCGGACCAAAATCGTATATATATTTGGAGAAGAAACGGTAACATTGGAGGGAGACGAGATCAGAAAATGGCTTATTTTTGATGAGAGAGGACGGCTGCAAAAAAATGAGGATGAACTGAGACAGTGTGTGGCAGAATATGTGGCACAGCTGGCTGCCACACATGATACCGTAAATACAGAGAGGGAATTTTGTACAACAAGCGGACGTACTGTTCAGGTGTATAGTTCCGTTTATGGATGGAAGATCGATCAGGAAAAAGAAATAGAAACCATTATGCAGGAAATGATTGCAGGAGTACAGATAAGCCGGGAACCGGTATACGCTATGCGGGCAAATGCACGGGGAATGAATGATATAGGCAGCACGTATATTGAAGTGGACCTGTCTGCACAGCATTTATATTACTATCAGGATGGTTCTATCATTTTGGAATCGGATATTGTGTCAGGAGATATGCAGTATGCAAAACGGCAGACACCACCGGGAATTTTTCAACTGTATTACAAGAAAAGTCCATCTGTGCTGAAAGGAAAGATGCTGGAAAATGGGAAATATGAATATGAAAGACCAGTAACTTACTGGATGCCTTTTAATGGGGGGATTGGATTTCATGATGCTTCATGGCAGCCATACTTTGGAGGAAATCGTTTCCGAGAAGGTGGTGGATCCCATGGATGCATTAATCTTCCGGCGGACAAAGCGGCAGAACTTTATAATAGGATAGACGAAAGTGTGCCGATTGTCTGTTTTTATTAAAAATGGGCAGGATATATAGTTTTATATAGAGGTTTGTTTATAAAATGGAAGATCTTAAATGGTCTTCTGTTTTTTTTATAATTATCAGCAATAATTTCATGGAAGAAAAGTGTGTATGTTCCGTCCAGATATGGAAAGAAGTCTTTGACCATTTTGACCGGGAACCGAAAAAAATCGAGATAAATGAGATTTATTCGATTGATGAAGATGCAAAGGAAACCTTGCAGGAGAAGATCAAGAGGATGCTGGTTACAGAAGCAAAACGAATGGTAGTGTATAAAATTAGGTGGATGTAATTGAGAAAAAAATATGATATCATGTTAGTAACAAAACGGAAATTATGGAGGAATAGAGTGTGAAAAAATGCAAATATTGTGGCAAAAAACTCAATGATAATTTTGAATTTTGTAACAGTAAATGTGAAAATTATTATGAAAAGATGATGGATAAAGACAGCCATAAAATCAAGTATTTTACATTAGGCATTATTTTGGGATTCTTAGTTATGTTTTATGGCATTATTTCTAACAATAATGTCTTTATAATAGGAATTGGGATTGTAGTAATGGGTATAGATGTTGTTTTATTGCCATTTACAACTCCTGAAACAATTAATTTTCTAGGATATCAAAAGTCAAAATTCGCAGGAAGAATATCAGGCATATTGATTATAGCAGTTGGAGTATGGATGTGTTTTATTCAATGATAAATCCCAGCCTGCAAAATTGAAAATAAATTGAAAGTTACGAAATCGGAGGAGTTAATGATTATGTGGAATGAATTAGGTTTAAGCGGGGGAACCGCAATTATTATTTTGATTGCGCTGTATTTCGTCATCAAATGGGCAGTGAAAAATGGAATCAAAGAAGCCTACAGTGCCATTACTGGAAAGAAAACGGAAGAAGATGTCAGAAACGAAAAAGAATTGAAAGAACTCGGATTTGAGTTAGAAGATAAATAAAAGTTTATAGAGATGATGAAAGCATAATAGAATTAGCTGGCATGTGGGAGTGATCGAATGAGTTGGTTAAATATATAGTACGAAAGTAATTTGAGAAAAAATGATAAAAGGGATGGGATGAAAGCTCTTGCAGTTTACTGCTTAATCATGTGCAGTGCTTTCTGTCAGGGCTGGCTTTATACAACAAATATAAATGTTATTGTGCTGAATTTATCACAGATATGGATCCCTTTGATTTTGACTGCTGGCTTCTTTTTATTTTTTTACTGTAGCAAAGAGAACATTAGAAGTATTATTCAGAGGGTACATACAAACAAGATTATTTGGACTCATAAACAGTCAGTGGATAGTTGGAATAATCAATTCTGTTCTTTTTGCTTCTTGTCCAAAGAGAAAGAAAAGGTAGATTAGAAAGTGTTTTTTACAGGCAGGTGATTAGATGAATGATCAATTCTTACAAGGAGTATTATTCGATTGGAATAGAATTGATAACGATAGTTATTTAACAAAATATAACAAGAATTCTCCTTCCTCTATAGGTGGGAGATGAATTGTAGATCTGAGCATAAATGCTCAAAAGAATTTTATAAACAAAAAAAGAAAACACTTGTTCGCGTGTTGGAATTGTATTATAATAATAAAAAGAGAACATATTGTTCAAAAAACGATGATTGAAATCATTCATATGTAGGAATAAGGTGAGAAAAATAAATCGGGCAGTAAAAATAAGAATCTATCCAAATGCAGAACAACGTGTGCAAATAGATAAAACAATCGGTTGCAGTCGCTTCATCTATAATTGTATGCTTGCTGACAAAATGGAACATTATAAAAAAGAAAAAAAGATGTTAAGGAACACACCAGCCAGTTACAAGAAAGAATATCCCTGGCTGAAAGAGGTGGATTCATTGGCGTTAGCAAATGTACAGATGCATCTGGAAAGTGCATTCCATAAGTTTTTTCGTGAACCATCTGCAGGATTTCCGCGTTTCAAATCAAAGAAGTCATCAAGGAAATCCTATACAACAAACGTGGTGAATGGAAATATCTTTCTGGAAGGGAAATATCTGAAACTGCCTAAGATGACGGCTGTCAGAATAAAGCTTCACCGTCCGGTATCAGAAAAATGGAAACTGAAATCTGTGACAGTCAGCAGGGAGCCATCCGGAAAATATTTTGCCAGTCTTTTGTTTTGCTGTGAAAACCAAACAGCAGAAAAAAGACCGGCAGAAAAATTTATTGGGATCGATTTTGCGATGCAGGGAATGTGTGTGTTTTCTACCGGTAAAAGAGCTGAATATCCGATGTTCTATCGAAATACAGAGAAAAAGCTTGCGCGGGAACAGAGAAAGCTGTCCAGATGTCAGAAAGGCAGTCAGAATTATAAGAAACAGAAGAAAAGAGTTGCACTGTGCCATGAAAAGATCCGAAATCAGAGAAAAGACTTTCAACATAAACTCAGTGCCAGTCTTGCCGAGAGCTACGATGCAGTATGCGTGGAAGATCTGAATCTGAAAGGGATGGCAGGAGGACTTCATCTTGGAAAAGGCGTACATGATAATGGATATGGCCTGTTTCTGTCTATGCTGGAATATAAACTGGAGGAACGCGGGAAGTATCTGATAAAAGTAGATCGTTATTTTGCATCAAGTAGGATTTGCAGTGCATGTGGAAAGAAAAAAGAAAAATTGTCTTTATCTGAAAGGATCTATTACTGTGAATGCGGACACAGAATGGACCGTGATGTAAATGCAGCAGTTAACATCATGAATGAGGGAAAAAGAATCTTTGCAGAATGTGCATGACAGCACAATAAAAAGTCCGTAACCGGACTAATAAAAATCGCGGGGCACGCGAGGATAGCTTGTAGATACTTGGCTCAGTAGAGCCATTGAGCAAGAAGCCCCCACTTCAAAATCAGAGATTTAAGTGGTGGGAGCATGTCACTGTTTGGATTCGTAATGGCCAAAAAGAAAAGGGACAAAAATCTATAATTTCAGTTTTATTGTACTTTTCTAATTCGAGACACACTGTGCCCTGAATTGAGCTGGTCACATTATCGTGCCCTGATACGTATAAATGATGAGAAAGCAAGAACAAATGCAATGTAGACTTGGGATATAAAAAACTATACTATAGAAAAGCGTTAGAGGTGGCAACGGGAATGAAAAATAAAATTTTGGTGATAGAAGATGACCGTGCAATTTCAGAATTGCTGTGCATGAACCTGGAGGCAGCAGGGTATGAGACTGTGGCAGCGTATGATGGGGAAGAAGCCCAGAGGCTGCTCTTATGGCAGGAGGACGCGGACCTGGCAGTGGTGGATATCATGCTGCCGGGAAAAGACGGATTTGCACTGATGGAGGATTTCAAAAAGAAGGAGCTTCCGGTGCTCTACCTGACTGCAAAGGATGATGTGGCTTCCAAGGTAAAGGGGCTGAAACTGGGTGCAGAAGATTATATGGTAAAACCTTTTGAGATGCTGGAACTTCTGGTACGCATTGAGAAGGTGCTGGAGAGGACGGGACGGGCCAAGAAAGTCTTAACGGTCCGGAACATCCTGGTGGACATGCAAAGCCATCAGGTCTACAAAGACGGGCTTCCGGTAAGCCTAAAGCCAATGGAATATGACCTCTTTGTGCTGCTCCTGCAAAATAAGAACATTGCGCTTGGAAGGGAAGAACTGTTAAAACGGGTCTGGGGAGAAAACTACCTGGGAGAAAGCAGGACGGTGGATGTCCATATCGGACAGCTCAGAAAAAAGCTGGAACTTTATGATGAGATCAGGACGATCCCGAAACTTGGATACCGTCTGGAGGAATAAGGATGAAGCTGTGGAAACGAACGGTACTTCTTATGCTGGTAACGCTATTATGTGCCCTGATTCCAGTGGGAACGCTAAGTCTTTATATCACAGGAAAACGAAGCCTCAATAATGCTGCAGAGACCTACGGAAGACAGCTGGAAAATGGTAAGATACTCCTGGAACAATTTTGGGATAACAGCAAATATGAGCAGATGTCCGAGACTGGAAAGCAGGCTTATATGGGCTTTCAGTTCCAGCGATGCTGTGGGGAAGGCATGGCCCTGATCGACCGAAAAAGCAATGCCGTCATTGAAAACCTGACAGATTATAAAGTGGTGGGGCTCGAAAACTTAGGCTTAAAGGATGAAGGAGATCCGTATGCCTACAAGATACAGAAACTGGGACAGAAATACCTCCTTCTCCAGCTGGAACCATTATCCAGACCGGAAGGATACGAAGTCCTCTCTGTCCGGGAAGTCACAGGGCTTTTTGCAGAGCTGAGACAGACCGCTGTCTGGTTTTTTGGAATTTATCTGGCTGTGTTCCTGATCGCCGGCCTTTTTATTTATATGATGATGCGAAGAACTGTGGAACAGATGGAGAAGCTACAGGAAGTGGCAGAGAAACAGGAGCTGCTCATGGGGGCACTTTCCCATGAAATGCGTACCCCGTTAACGTCCATTATCGGGTATTCGGATACCCTGCGCCATGTAAAGCTGAAAGACGAACAGAAAGACCGGGCACTGGAACATATCAACCGGGAGGGAAAACGCCTGGAGGCTCTTTCTGGGAAGATGCTGCAGATGCTGGGGCTTTATCAGAACCATGCCATACAGATGGAAATGACCATGGCAGGTGACCTTTTAAACCATGTCATAGACATGGAAAAAGAACAGGCAGAAAAGAAAGCGGTACACCTCAAGATGGAATGTGAAGCCTTTTCCATGAAAATGGATCCGGCCTTGATGGAAAGCCTTCTGATAAACCTGATCGACAATGCCCTAAAGGCTACGGATGCCGGTGGAAGCATTTGGGTAAAGGCTTATGAGAAAGCTGGAAAAAAGATCTTTGAGGTGTCGGATACCGGAATGGGGATCCCGGAGGAAGAACTGGGAAAGATCACAGATGCATTCTATATGGTGGACAAATCACGAAGTCGAAAAGAAGGCGGATCCGGACTTGGGCTGGCACTCTGTGTGAAGGTGGCTGAAATCCATGGCGGATGCTTGAAAATCGAAAGCAGACAGAGAGAGGGGACCACGGTAAGAGCCATCTTCTGATTTACAATTTGTTTACATCTTAATGAATACATCGGCAAAGCAATATGGTACTCTTTTCTCATAAGAAAAGGGTACCTTTTTTAATACCGAAAGGAAAGGATGGAAAAAGGATGAAGAAAATAAAAATGTTTATGGGAGCCGTTCTGTGTATGAATCTTTTGACATTATCCGGATGTGACCGTATTGTCCAGTCTGCTGTTGTGGAAGAAAAGGATCAGACAGAACAGAAAAAAGAAGAGAAAAAGGAGACAGTTCAGAAAACCGTTGCCGAACAGGTACAGGCACCGGAAATATACCAGACAACGATCCAGGCAGATCTAAGATCAGCGGACCGGGAGGATAAAGAAACCCCAATGAATTTTACCCTGACAGCGGATGCACCGGTAAAAGTGCCGGATGTAGATGCAATCTGTTTAAAAAAAGTAAAAAGATTGGCGATTCCTGAAGAAGAACAGAATAAAATAAAAGACACATTCGGAAAAGGACAGCCCATGCAGGAAGAGAAGAATGAGAACGAACAGGCGGGGACATATACAGTAGATGGACTGACCTATCGGTATTCTTATACACAGAGTGAACAGGTATCGGATGTGGAGGAACTCGGATGTGGGATAGCGAAGTTTATCTTTGACGATTGTGGAGACATGACCCTGGAATCGAGCGAGAAAAAAGAAAGGGAAGAACGCTTTCAAAATTATATAAAGGCAGGAAGCGGGAAAGTGTCTGAAAAGGAAGCAAAGGAGAAGGTTTCAGGTCTTGTGTCCGGAGACTGGGAGATATTTGAAAGTTCCTCAAAAGCACTTACTGAAGGAAGCACTACCCTGGAAAAAGATGATTTCATTTTTGAACGGATGATAGACGGGGTTCCGGTTAATTATGTGAGGGAAACCTCTCTGCCTGTTAATGAACAGGCTCTTGAATGGGAAAACGAAGATGGAACCCTTCATGAAGGACAGTCTGAAGGATGGGAAAATGAAGTACTGACGATGGACTTTTGCAGTGGGACACTTCAAAGTTTTCTGCACCGAAATCCCATAGAAGCATCGAATGCTTCCGATGAGAGGCTGTTCTTACTTCCTTTTGATGAGGTCAAGGATATCTTTGAAAAAACGATCACTTTGCAGGTCATGACAGAAGACAAGAATCGGCTGATCTCTGTCGATGGAGGAAGCCACTACCGTTATCCGTCCATTGATGCACAGAGTGCGGAGATAGCCATAACAAAGGTACAGCTGGGTTATATGTGCATGCCAGACAGTGAAGGCAGCGATACCGAAGCAGTCCTGATCCCGGTGTGGGATTTTTATGGAACCTGGACATCCAAAGAGCCAGAGTATGAGTACGGAAATGGGGAGGATGGACCGGTCATGGGAGACGTGACGATGGATGATGCAGGTGTTCCACTCCTTACGATTGATGCACGGGATGGAAGCGTAATACAAAGGATTCAGGCTGGATGGGCGGCTTCTATGGGTTCCAAGGATATAAAATAGAGTGTCAATTTCAATTTCTAATCAATGATGACAGAAAGACCTGGAATTTCAGGTCTTTCTGCTTTACAGGAAAAAGAAAAATACGTTATACTTTTCCTATAGAAAAAGGTTGGAGGAATATGTATGGCAGAAAAAATGGCAGAGCGGATCGCAGAGATTTTAAAAGGACCTAATTTTCAAACGGCAGAGAAAGCACTGACAGATTTCTGCGGAACGATGGATGGGGAATTCAGGAATCTTCTGGTGGATATTATTGTGGAACGATGGATTGATACGCCTAAAGACGTACCGTTTTCCTATGCCCGCAGCATTTGGAATCGGAAAGATATAAATAGAGAAGAGTATCAGGCATTGCTGGAGGAAATCCGAAGCTATCCCATCGCACCGATCAACAAGGCAAAGATATCGGATTTTTTATGGGTTGTGGAAAATGATTTTTCAAATGCTAAAATAGCAGAAACGGCTTATTGCGAACACTTGAAGAACACCGGTGCATTTGCAGATCATATCATGGCTATAAACCGGATCTTGTTTATCTCTAAAAAAATCCGAAGCAAGGAAATCAATGAAGAGGTGCGAAAGAATCTGCTGATAAAAGTATTAGAAGAGTATGATAACAGCAGCCACGCAAAAATTGGATATTTGATAAAAACTGCCATGGAGGAAAAAGTGGATACAGGATATCTGATCCCTTATGTGGAAAATATCTTGAAAACTTACGATGATAATAGCTGCGATGCACTGCTCATTGGTAAGTTTTGTGATCTGTTGGAAGAACTCTATTGCAGAAAAAATAACTGGCTGAAGAAAAAGTGTATTACTGAACCTAAACTGATTGCGATACGAAGACGTAAGATTCAGGCTGTCCGGATGGAGGCTGAATATGCCGGGGCCTCTTCCAAAGGAAATTTAATGAGAAAGATTCACAATTTGAAAGAGGTTATTCAGTTGTTAAAGACCATACAAGGTACGGAAGAAGAAAGAAAGGCACTGTTGCAGGAAATAGCACAGATAGAAGAAGCTTCCCTTTCGGAGATGATGGTATGGAGTGATAAACAGGATGCCAGCGGCATTGTAAAAGAACTGTTCCGCCAACTGGAAGATCTTGATAAAGAAGAGGCATTATGTTATTTTGCTTCATTTATTCCGATTCCGGAAAGAGAAAGGGTAAAGAATCAGGTATTAAATAGGACTGGGATCCTGCACACGATATTTCCAGCGGCAATCCTTGGAAAAGGAGGAAAATTAATTGCTAAAAGCGGGCCTGTGAAAAAGCCCGATGGAACAATCGATGAAGGTGCGCTTAAGGATAATATGGAGCGGACAGCAACCATGGAGATGGATTATTTTGCACAGATCCTGGTGAGCAATACGTTTGAATATATTCGTTCCAGATTTTTGATCGAAGAGAGTGATATAAAAAAGATTGTAGATGTAAGTTGTGCGATTCCGGAGGGGAGAAAAGAATCGTATACCAAGGGTCTCATGTTTGGCTTTTCTGGAGATTTCTTGACGGCGCTCAGTATCCTGATTCCACAGATAGAAAATGCAGTAAGATATCTGGCAGTGGAATGTGGAGAACCTGTTTATAACATGAATGAAGAAGGGATTGAAGAAATAAAATCAATGCACGCTGTCTTAGAATTGGAAGGAGTAAAAGAAAGTCTGGATGAAGACCTTATATTTGCTTTAAATACGATTTTTTGTTCAAAATTTGGATTTAACATGCGCAACAATGTGGCACATGGAATGCTGGATGATCAGGCATTCCAGAGCTTTAAGGCTTTGTATATCTGGTGGTTTGCACTGAAATTTTGCTATCTATTCTGCGGAAAATTACAGGAAGAGAATAGAAGTAAAATAAATAAAAAGCTGAAACAGCTGATGGAGAAGAAAGATAATATGGATGAGAATTAATATAAAATGGTTGGACGGATGGTATGGTTTCCTTAAAAAGTGTTCGGAAGTATCTGGCAAGCATAGCGTTTGGACATCAAAACGCACTTTGGGGACGGCCTCAACCCCCGGAATGTGTAGCACTGAGAGTAAATCTATAAATATAATATGAATTATAAAAACACTCCAACTTAGTAGTCAGAGTGTTTTTCATAAGCATATATTTTTTTTATAAAAATAGAGAGAAAGTATTTTGGTAGTTACGGATTTAAGAAAAACCAAAATTCATGTCCCTGGCATACAATATAGCGCTCCAACCACTCATTAAAAGGAAGGTTAAAACGATCGGTGTCAGGAGCTGGATAACATAAATAATCGTCTCTACCTTCTAATACAGCTTGTAAATCCATGGTTATATCACCTATATCTTGCAGAAAAAGAATGGGAAGATGATAGGTGAATTCTGGATCAGATAAAATGGGTGTATTATTCCAAACCTCTTTTTGATTAAGAGCTTCTTTTAAAGAGTAGATGGTACAGCTGACTAGAGAACTACCCTCTTCTCCACAAAAAAGCTCCATTCCATTTGAACAAGATAAAAAGGCTTTATACGAAGCGGGAAGTTTCATGTTGGGAAAATATTTTTCAAATAACTGAATTTCTTCGGAGGATACAGGTGGGTAAAATTTATGAGTTACTTTTATAGGCTCATCACCTAAATGCCATTGATAGACCCAACCATTATTATCCATCTCATATTTTAAATTTTTGAAAATTCTGTGTATTGCATTTACATCTTCCATTATGTACTCTCTCCTTAATAATTTCTAAACCAAGAAGTTATTGCTCTATGGCTTTCGGTTTTGACGGGCATTAAATTATTAAAATCATTTAATGCACCTCCATATTGTCTTGGGCGTATATGATGAATTTGAACACTTGACCAGAAGGAAGAAGGCTGTTTTCCATATTTTTCTTCATATTGTTTTATATACTTTGATCTTCCATTCCATGTAGGAGATTTCGCAAGCTTTTTCCAAGTGGTGCTAATTGTAGATTCAGCATCTTTTTTAGATACGGGATCAACATATTGAGGGAAGATTTGTCCTTTTTTATTTGTTAAAATAGGAGTTATTTGTCCGTTTGCACCAGGATTAGAAGTGCCATCAGCCATAACCGCGTTAAAGGAAGTATTTAATTTCCAAAACATTGTATTAGCAGCGGTAGTAACATATTTAACCTGTCCCTTTCTTATTTCACTACTTTTAAAAGTTACAGTTCCTAAATTTGTATTAGCTGTTACTTGTTTTATATTGGATCCATGACGTAGTGTGAAATGAACAGTGAGAACTTTAGGTTTTTCTCCAATCATAGAGTCTATAACAAAACCATAACGTAATTTTCCGTCAACATAAAGATAATTAGTATGATATGTAAACTCACCGACAACTTCCTGTTCTCTGGAAGCTAAAGAAGAGGCATTTTTTCTATTATGAAGATTTACAGAGTCAGTGCTTAAAGATGTAGCATTTAAAGATAATCCCTCTTCATCATGTAATGAGGATATTTTTATATCAGATTGAGTAATATTTTGATTTGAGGCAAAAACACTAAAATTGACGCTTAATATCAATGTAAGCGATAACATCCACATGAGTATTATTCTTAATTTGTTTTTTTTACGCATAGTTGTCCTCCCGAAAAATATTTAGCTGTCAAATTAGCGCTTTGTTCAACAACGGAGAGCAATTATAGCACGTTTTATGTTTTTTTCAATAGTTTTTTGCGCATTTATAAGATTTGTATAGAGATTATTATGAAAAAACATAATATCACTAGAAAAGTAGTTACAGTAAGAATTGAGTAATTGAACCCAAAAGAGTGTATTTGGAAAGAAAAAAGGTGACGTTGTATATGTTGTTGGTTTTTTAATCTAAATATAAATATAGTATCACTATTTTGAAGTTTTTAGTATAAAATTTTATGAATATATAATAAAATTCATTTATAAACACACTGAATGACAATAAGAATCTTCGGGTTGAAATACAATGTAATTGTCAAAAACGTATGTTCAAATTGAGTATCTATAGTTTTCAGTAAGAAGAGTTCAATAGTAAGTTCAAATATCCATGCAGATAGTAATATCATCAGAAAAAGTGTATAATTACAAGGAAAGAATTCGATGAAAAAATTTATCTATGCAAAAAAGTATTGATGGATTGAGAGGGGATCAGTATGAGGGTTGACAAAACTTGCAAAACTTGTGGATTTGACTCTAATGGTGTGTGTGGTATGTATAGCACATGTAAGGAAGACGAAGAGTGCGATGACTGGGAAGCTTCTTTGGAGTATTATACGGAGATTACGAAAAAAGCACCTTGGTATATTAAGGGACCTTATGATAGATGTAAAATAAGTTATGAAAAATTTCTGGATCTTTTACAACAGGATGAACAGGGAGTCGATGTAGAAATAAATATTTATGATGCGATTGAAAAGGTCTATGAATTAAATTCAGTAGAATTAGCAGGGGTATTAGATGTGTCTATGGGAGTGCTGGGATATGCCAGCACACAAAAAACGATACCAAAGAGAAAAAGACAATTTTCAAGCAGGCTACATATTCCGGAAAGCTTCTTTGATGAGTTTTTATCTACACAGCTGGATGCATTAAAGAAATGTAGAGAAGAATTTCGTGATTGTTATGGGGACGAGCTGATAGAAAAATTTAAGCAAAATGGTTATGCTGCAATGGAAGCAAAGATAGAAAAACAAAATGCAGTCGATAAAATAAAAAATGAAAAGTATAGGGAAGAAAACCAGAACAGATATCAGTATAAGGAGAAGACAAAAATGTACCATGATCTATCTGATGATTACAAATCCAGGGACTATGTGATTGCGATAACCTTAAAATAAGGCGATTATTATGGAAATATATTCTATGAATACAGCTCTGGAGGATATGGCTTGTCTGTGGACATAATGGAAGATATTTTGCAATTTATTGAAAATCTGGATTGTGAAGAAATCAATGAGTTAAACGAGGAAGGTCTCTTAAATAATAATATAGCCTTGCAAGCAGACATAAATGGCAAGGATATTCATTTTGAACTGAGAAATGATGCAGGGGAAAAGCTCGAAAAGACAATCCCGGAAGATGAATTGCAAAAATACATTGTTGGTTATGAAATGATCCGGTGCGATGGACGTGGAATGAAAAAGGAACGCAGAAAATGTGGTTCCTGCGAAAATTTTACACCGATAGAAGGCTGTGCAAAAGGAAACTGTTCTGTTAGAGGTGATATCATTCAGAGAAGCAGAATTATATGTTCCCATGATTATGTGTTGAAAGCAGATAAAGTATTATGTTAAAATCGTCTCGTACTATCAATGGAAAAGATGATTGTATAGATTTACTATAGAAATTAGAATATATAAATTGTAAGGATATATTGTGTGATATTGCACTTTATATGATAAAAACAAGATAAAAACGCAATGCATATTTTTAAGATATGCTAGAGCTGGTATGTAGCCCAGCCGTCCTATGTAAATAGGGTAAGTAACCTGCCCCTCCGGGTTGTCCATTCTTTGTTCAATTCATTTTAGGAGGGATTTTTATGGACAAAACAAATGGAAAACTGACGGTATATTTTGAAGAACCATTTTGGGTAGGCGTATTCGAGCGTATTGAGGATGGTAAATTATCTGTAGCGAAGGTAATATTTGGTGCAGAACCAAAAGATTACGAAGTGCAGGAATATATTCAACAATACTATTTCAGTTTGAAATTCAGTCCGGCTGTTGAAACTGTTGTAAAGGATATAAAAAGAAATCCGAAACGGATGCATCGAGAAGTAAAAAAGCAGACAATAGGGACAGGTATTGGCACAAAATCGCAGCAAGCATTGAAGTTACAGCAGGAACATAACAAACAGGAGCGTAAAGAGAGAAATCGCAAGAAAAAAGAGGCGAAAGAACAGCGAATGTTTGAATTGAAACAGCAAAAGAAAAGAGAAAAGCATAAGGGGCATTAAAAGCCTCTTGGGCTTTAACTCAAATCGGGATTGACCGAGCGCATTGGGCGAGAGATACTTCTTGTTTGAATGGCAAGAAGATGGAATTGAGAGTTTAGAAAATTGGAATTCAAGGAGCATATAGATGAAATTAGCAGATTTAGCAACAGGTTCTGATTGGATAGTGTGGATTGTCTTTGTAATATTTGCTGCACTTTCTATAACTTTACTTTCTGGACACGGAAGCTGGTTTATTTCTGGATATAATACAGCTACAAAAGAAGAAAAGGAAAAATATGATGAAAAGAAGTTATGCAGAACAATGGGAATTGGAATGTCTATTATAGCAATTCTTGCATTAATTATGGGCGTGCTTGAAAATATTTTGCCTGCATTTTTTGTATATATTGCATTGGGAATTATTTTGATTGATGTCGCGGTAATTATCATTTTGGGAAACACGCTATGCAGAAAGTAATAACTTCCAGTTAGTTGAGATGTTGCAAAATTTGGAATCAGGAGAGAATAAGAATGATTAACAATTTGATGTATATTGAATTAAAAACGGGATATTCTGATGATGGTCCGGCATGGATTGGATATGTCAAAACTTCAAAAAGTAAGAAAACAATCTATTTTAATGACCATGCCTTTCAGAAAAATATCGGTAACTATGCAAATTATATAGATATTGAGAATGGTGATAAATATTGGATTTCCGGACTGAAAAAGGAAGAGAGCAATCGTCATTGGGCAGGACATGGAAAGATTATGGTTGATCGTAGAGCTGTTAATGAATACCTTTCCCTGATTGGTGAAAAGGAATTGCCATTAAATCTGTTTGAAGTAGTTGATATTGAAGATAGATTTCCGGTTAAAAGAGTAAAAGAATTATTGAATGAGAAGAAATAACAATGCCAGCAGTCTTGCAATATTGAGTTTAAAAAAATTGTGACATTCTCACATATGACCGAGCGCATTGGGCGAGAGATACTTCTTGTTTGAATGTTGGAATGATTATAGGTATTTGTTTTCGGTATGAAAATACCGTTTATTTATTCCAGACATAAGATGTCCGGTTGAAAATTAACGGATTCTCGTTTTATGTCGTGGTAATTTTGGTGCATATTGGTAAGCTGTAAGTGGAAGAGAGGTAGAGATATGGATACAAAAAAGATTGGAGCTTTTTTAAAGCAATGTCGTAAAGAAAAGAATCTTACGCAAGAACAGCTTGCCGAGAAGTTTGGGGTATCTGCAAGAACAGTTTCCAGATGGGAAACAGGAATAAATATGCCAGATCTCAGTGTACTTGTTCAACTTGCTGAATATTACGATGTTGAGATGAGAGAGCTCCTGGATGGAGAAAGGAGCCAGACTATGAATAAAGATATGAAAGAAACACTGGACAAAGTTGCGGTGTATGAAGAATGGGTGAAACAAAAAGCATTAAAGGCTGGAAATCTTGCATTTGCATCAATGTTTGTGATTGGTGTGTTAGCGATTATTATTCAGATGCTATTAATGGTGGATACTCGTTTGGTTTTGGGAGAGATAGTAACTGTCTTAGTAGGAGGAATCCTATATGTAGCTATTATGGTGTATAATGGAATATGGGATAAATGCCTGCCAAAAAGTGCTGCTATATGGCGAAATTTTCTCACCAGTGTAATATGTGCAGGAATTTTTACAGTCATCTATGGTATATGTTTATTTAGAATGGGAGCTACAGAAACACAGATAACACGATTGGCATTGGGATTTCTGATAGGTATTACTATTGTGTCATTTATTATTCTTAGGACCTTAGCATTTATTAATCGAAAAAGAAATCAGAATTCACCAAATGTTCAGGAGAGAAAAGAAACTTCCCAATCTAAGACAGAATGGACAAAGATTTATAATGCACAGAATATAGTAGAGACAGAACAGCTCGTAGAAATGTTAAAGCAAAGTGAAATAGAAGCTTTTTCCCAGGAAGCAGGTGCGAATGTTGCAATGCATGGGGCACCCGGATTTGGAATATATGGCGTGGATATATTCGTGAAAACCGATGATACAGAGAAGGCAGTACAGCTGATCAAGGAGATTAATAACCAAGAGAATGAAGAAATTTTTTGACATTGTCACATATGCGTGCTAATATGATTATAGAAAAAGTGTGCTGCCGATAAACGGTTAGTCCACATACTTAATTGATTGAAAATAACCGTTCAGTTTTGCTGGGGCGGTTATTTTTGTGTCTTGTTATTAACTTTGCCGAATACCTTTGAGTAACGAGGGAGTGAGATATATGGAGCAATTATTGATTGTTGAAGATGATATTGGTTTGAATCAAGGTTTATGCAAAGCACTGAAAGTAGATGATCGGAAGATTATTTCCTGCCAAGACCTGAAAACGGCGAAGGAGCAGCTGCTTTGCGGCGGTGTATCCCTGATCCTGTTGGATATCAATCTACCGGATGGCAGTGGGCTTGAGCTGCTCCGGGAGGTCAAGGAAAACACACCCGGGATTCCTGTTATTCTGCTGACTGCCAATGATACCGATCTGGACATCGTGGACGGACTGGAGAGGGGCGCTGATGATTACATTACCAAGCCCTTTTCTCTTTCGGTTTTGCGGGCAAGGGTGAATACCCAACTGCGAAAGCAAACGTCAAGCCATAAAAATGCACCGATCCATATTGATCTTTTTCACTTTGACTTTGAGGCTATGACCTTTTATGTGGGAGATTCAAAAGTGGAATTGAGTAAAACAGAGCAAAAATTACTGCGTCTGCTTGTTGAAAATCGTGGTCGAACCATGACCCGTGGAGACCTTGTAGACAGGATCTGGACAGATGGTGCTGAATATGTGGATGAAAATGCTTTGTCTGTTACGATCAAGCGTCTGAGGGATAAGCTTGGGGCACAGAAATACATTAAAACCGTCTATGGAATCGGTTATAGTTGGGTGACAAAAGATGAATAAAAGCGGCATCGCGATCATACTGCTGTGTTTTCTGGCGGCAGCAGCTGTTGTATTATGGGAGCGGAGAAAGGTCATAAAAGCGATGGAAGAAATCGAAAGGATGCTGGACGCCGCCATGACCGGCTCCTTTTCTGAAACAACTTTTGATGAAAGCCAGCTGTCTGCTTTGGAAACAAAGTTTGCACACTATCTTTCTGCCGCAGAAGCATCTTCTCGAAATATGGCACAGGAAAAAGACAAAATCAAATCCTTGATTGCGGACATTTCCCACCAGACGAAAACGCCGATTGCAAACCTGCTGTTATACAGCGAGCTTTTGATGGAGGAAACTCTGCCTGCATCGGCAAAGGAAAACGTGGAGGCACTGTACAAACAATCGGAAAAGCTACGATTTCTGATTGATTCTCTCGTAAAACTTTCCAGACTGGAAAATGGGATCATTTCACTTTCCCCTCAGCAAGCATCACTTCAGCCGCTGCTTGAAAGCGTAGTAGAACAATATGCCGCCAAGGCTTCTGGAAAAGGATTATCCATATATCTGTACGATACAGATATTTCCGCTACATTTGACTTCAAATGGACAGCGGAAGCACTGGCTAATATTGTAGACAATGCCATCAAATATACGGAGCATGGAACAATCACGATTTCTACCGTAAGTTACGAAATGTTTACAAGGATCGATATATCGGATACCGGTTCAGGTATCCCGGAAAACGAGCAGGCAAAGATATTTTCCCGTTTTTATCGTTCAAATGCTGTTCAGGAACAAGAAGGGGTTGGCATCGGCTTATACCTTGCCCGACAGATCATATCCGGCGAGGGTGGTTATATCAAGGTTGCTTCCGTTCCGGAAAAAGGAAGTACGTTTTCCATATTTCTGCCGAAATAACAACAATTCTATCAAAATTGTTAGATTTCATTTTCCGCAGGAAAGAATGTGGAAAGAATCTTATGCGATAATCTGTATGTATCAAAGGATCATTTCCTTTCATACATACAGATTTTTTCATGGAGGTACTCATTTATGGAGGTTTTACAGGCAAAAGACCTGAAAAAAATTTATGGCTCCGGCAATAACGCAGTTCATGCGTTGGATGGAGTTGATTTAAGTGTGAAGAAGGGCGAATTTGTTGCAATAGTCGGCACATCCGGCTCCGGCAAATCTACGCTGTTACACATGCTGGGTGGGCTGGATCGCCCTACAAGCGGCACGGTCATAGTGGACGAACAGGATATTTTCTCCCTGAAGGAGGAAGCGCTGACCATCTTCCGCCGCAGGAAAATCGGCTTTGTATTTCAGAGCTACAATCTTGTTCCGGTGCTGAATGTATATGAAAATATCATTCTACCCACTGAACTGGATGGCGGAAAGGTAAACAAGGCTTTTGTGCAGCAGATCGTGCAGACGCTTGGACTGAGCGACCGTCTGGATGCCCTGCCCAATCAGCTCTCAGGCGGTCAACAGCAGCGAGTAGCCATTGCCCGTGCGCTGGCGGCAGCACCCGCTATCATTCTGGCAGATGAAGCCACCGGCAATCTGGATTCCAAAACCAGCCAGGATGTATTGAGCCTTTTGAAAGTCACCAGTCAAAAGTTCGCCCAGACAATCGTAATGATCACTCACAACGAAGAAATTGCGCAGATGGCAGACCGCATTATCCGTATCGAAGATGGTCGGATCGTCTCCCAGAACTAACGGGAGGTGGCTACGATGAATGTCAAAAACAGAAAATGTATTCGAAAGCTCAGCTTAAAATCCCTTTATGCGAACCGTCGCCGCAATCTGATCGCCATTTTTGCCATTGCGCTGACAACGCTGCTATTTACTTCCATGTTCACCATTGTCTTGTCGTTGAACGCCAGTTATGAAACCTACCAGTTTCGGCAGGTAGGCGGCTATGCACACGGCACCTTTAAAGATGTTTCCCCCGAGCAGGCGGAACGTATCGCTGCTCATCCAAAGGTGAAGGCTGTGGGGGCACGGAAGGTGATTGGCATCACTGCGGAAGGAGTCTTTTCCAAAACGCCTGCAGAGATCAGCTACATGGATGCCAACTGCACCAAATGGAGCTATGCCACCCCTACTACCGGGCGGATGCCCGAAAGCGGCAAAGAAGTAGCCATGGATACGGCAGCGTTGCAGCTGCTTGGCGTAACGCCGGAGCTGGGCGCCGAGGTCACGGTTTCCTATTCCATCACGGACAAGGATCAAACCGCCTTTACTGTAACAGATACCTTTACGCTGGTGGGCTATTGGGAATATGATGAACTAATGCCTGTTCACTACATCAACATCAGCCGTGATTACGCAGATGACATCGAAGCGCAGGCAGTGAAAACAGGGTTACAGCCTTTCCGCACCGATTTGAATGTCATGCTGGCCTCCGGCACAAATATTCAAGGGCAGATGGAGCAGGTGGATACCGATCTTGGCTACACCTGGGACAGCTATACTGATCCCAACAGCGTCCGAATCGGTGTTAACTGGGGATATACCTCATCCCAGCTGGAGTCGCAGCTCGATCCAGAGCTGATGGTCGCCATAGCAGCTTTTCTGCTGCTGGTGATTTTCACCGGGTATCTTATCATCTATAACATTTTTCAGATCTCTGTTGCAGGGGATATCCGGTTTTACGGACTTTTGAAAACCATTGGCACAACGCCCCGGCAGCTCAAACGTATCATTCGCCAGCAGGCACTTCTACTTTGTCTGATCGGCATTCCGGCAGGACTGTTGCTGGGCTACGGCATCGGCGCTGTTCTGGTACCTGTTGTCTTGCGCTCCACCCAGTTGGATGCAGGCATCACCACCATCAGCACTTCGCCTGTGATCTTCCTTGGTTCCATGCTGTTTGCCCTGTTGACGGTGCTTTTGTCCTGTTCCAAGCCCGGAAAAATGGCAGCCAAGGTCTCTCCGGTAGAGGCTACCAAATATACGGATGCGATACAGACTAAGAAAAAACAGCGCAGCACTCGGGGAGCCAAGCTCCATCAGATGGCCTTTGCCAATCTGGGACGAAACAAGAAAAAGACGGTGCTGGTGGTGGTGTCTCTGGCACTGTCGGTGACACTGTTCAATGCGCTGTGTGCCTTTGTGGGAGGCTTCAGCATGGAGAAGTATGTATCCTCCATGACCTGCGCCGATTTTATCGTCAGCACTCCCGACTATTTCCGTTTCAACCCGGCAGATGAATTCATCACGCCAGAACAGATCGAGGAGATCGCAGCAAACACAAAGGCCAGTCTTTCCGGCACGGGATATGCTGTGCTAAAAACCGCATACCTGTGGATGACGGAGGATGCTCTGCGGCAAGACTATGCAAGGTACGAAAGCGCCGAGCAGTTGGACAGCCATATGAGCCGCATGGAGCACCGGGGCAATATGGTGATGGGAGATACCAGAATCGAGGCTCTGGATAACAGTCTGTTTGACAAGCTGCAAGTGTTCGACGGAGATATTTCTCCTATGCTGGAGCCGGACAATAACGCCATTGCCATTGCGGTTTCTTTGGATGATTACGGCAATCTGCCCAATCCTGAATACTACCCCAAGGTGGGAGACACGATCACGGCTACCTATGCGGATGATGTGAAATATATCGACAGCCGCACCGGGGAACTGTGCAACGAAGACACACCGGAGGAGTACCTTCAGGCAAAATTGTATGGGGCCAGAGATGTAGAGTACACGGTCTGCGCCTTGGTAGAACTTCCGAACTCCATGGGTTATCGTTATGGTGGTATTGGATATAACGCAGTTTTGCCTGTGGACACCGCACAGAGGGACAGCGGTGGTGCAGTCGTTCCGATGCTCTACCTGTTCGACACAGCGGACGAAGCTGACGAGGCCGAAGCAGAGCAATATCTGTCAAAGCTCACGTCCGGTGAGTTTTCGCCCTTGATGTATGAAAGCAAAGCCACGGTTCGCTCTGAGTTTGCTCAGTTCCGGCAGATGTTCCTTCTGATCGGTGGTATCCTCTGTGCTATCATTGGGCTGGTGGGACTCTTAAATTTCTTCAACGCCATGATGACCGGTATTCTTTCCCGCCGCCGGGAATTTGCGGTGCTTCAGGCTGTAGGAATGACGCCCCGACAGCTCAAAACCATGCTGATCTACGAGGGGTTGTTTTACGCAATGTCTTCCGTATCGGTGGCCTTTGTGCTTTCACTGGCGGTGGGACCTCTTGCGGGGAAAATGCTGGGCAGTATGTTCTGGTTCTTTGAGTATCGGTTCACCGTTCTGCCTGTCCTGCTGACAATTCCGGTATTTCTTCTGCTTGGGTGGCTGATTCCCTGCATGATGTATGATAACGCAGCGAAATGCAGCATTGTAGATCAGTTAAGGGATGCTCAATAATTGTTAAGCCAAAATTAGCCCTCTGTCAATGAAAAGGCTGAGGGCTGGAATTCAAATAATAATCAAAGTGACCATTACACTGGCCAGCGGCAAGAAACAGGTCATTTCCGTTACTGTGCAAAAAACAACAGTAAGAACAACAAAGATCACCGGACTGAAATCAAGCGTGACCGTTGCAAGAAATAAAAAACTTACGCTGAAACCGGTCATCGGCCCGATCACTTCCCAGGAGAAGGTTACCTACAGTTCTTCAAATAAGAAGATCGCAACGGTAAGTTCCAGTGGTGTGATCACTGGAAAGAAAAAGGGAACAGCCTATATCACAGTGAAATCTGGAAAGATCCGCAAAAAAGTAAAAGTAGTAGTTAAATAAAAATGATTTAAGCAGGAGCTGCCTTTCATGAATACACATGGAATGTCAGCTCCTTTTTTCATTTTTTGCATGTAGCTTTATTTGCAGAAGTAGATTACGATATTAATAGTTGACCAGGGAGAGAAGAATGATTAGATAATATGTTATAGTGATAATGGAATTATGGTAACAAAAAAATTTATAAAAAAAGTGCAACCAAACAGAAAAAAATACGTTATATATAATAGACAACATTAATATGGCACACTGCAAATAACCTATCTGCATAAAAACACTAATATACAGGGGAGAAATGTGATATGGAAGATATACATATTATAAATTTATTTTTAGAAAGATCAGAAGATGCAATTCGCCAGGTAGAAGTAAAGTATGAAAAATTTTGCTTTAAGATTGCATGGAATATTTTATATAACACAGAAGATTCAGAAGAATGTGTAAATGATACATGGCTGATAACGTGGAATAAGATTCCGCCCAAAACGCCAACAAAATTATCTGCATTTCTTGGAAAAATAACCAGAAATTTGGCATTGGACAATTTCAGAAAGAAAAATGCTTCAAAAAGAGCAGATACACATATGATGGATATTTGTGGTGAAGTGGAAAAACTGGAAAATACAATAAAGGATTATGTGGAAGAGGATATAAAGAAAAAGGAAATTTTGAATATTTTAGAAAAATTTTTAAGTGATTTAAAAGCAGGGGACAGGGATATTTTTGTCAGGCGATATTGGTATATGGATAATATTAAAGACATTGCAAAAAGACATGGATGCTCTGAGACTAAAATTAAATCTAGTCTTTTTCGAAGCAGAAACAAATTATGGGAAGAGGTGAAAGAAATCATATGAAAAAAGAAAACAATTTTTTGGATTTGATGGGAGAAATAGATGAAAAATTTGTTTACGAAGCTTCCTTGCCATGGAAAAAGCGAAATGTTAATTTGAAATTAAAATTAGCAAAGATTGCAGCAGCAGGAGTTGTAATAGCATTATTGATAGGAGGCTTGGGACATCCGCACGAGATAAAGGCGGCCTGGGAACAGATTACTTCGTGGATTCAAACTGCATTGGGGATTAATGAAAATGTAGAATCATATATAGATAGTGTTGGAAAAACGATTACTAAAAATGGAATTTCTATTACATTAGATGAAATTGCTGCGGATAAGGAGAATTTATGGGTGGCAATATCTGATAATATAAATGCTTCAAAAGAAAAGGAGACTATTCTACTAACAGAAGTGGAGATAAATGGAAAAGCGGCACAGTTAGATGGAACATATGCTCTGGAGAAAAAGGAGAACGGAACAGATGGTCAGGTTTGTCATTATAGGCTGGAAGATACAACTATTAAAGACAATACAGCAGATATAAAAATGAAAGTATGGTTATTTGATCCAACAGAAATGGATACTGCAGATACAGAAGATACGGATGACTATATTTTTGAATTTTCATCAAATTGGGAAGAACTGGAGAAGAATACCATAGATGTAAATGTGAATAAAAAAATAAAGATATCTCCAAATCAAAATCTGACAATTTCAAAAATGAGCTTAAACGATTTGGCAAGTACAATTTATGGAAATTTGGATAATAAAGAATATGAAGATTATTATTTAATAGGAACCGACGATAAAGGAAATCAGGGGCTTTATAGAATGACAAATTATGGAGACACAGAGACTGTGTTTGAAGAAAGCAGAAATAATACAAAATATAAAGGAATTTCTCCAGATGCAAAAACGGTGACATTAGAATTATATGTAAATAAAGAAGAAAAAAACAGAACAACATATAAAAAATATGAAACAGGAACAGAAGATACTTACGGAGAAGGCGTAGGACGTGTTTATGAAAGTGATGAAGATCCTCTGGATTTATATAGCCCAGTGGAAGGAAAAATAGAAATTAAAATCAGATGACAAAAGAATAATTTAATCGAAGAGAGGAACAGCCAATATCATCTGCCTTCAGATATTGGCTGTAATATATATGATACATAAAAAATACAAGCAGCAGATAACGATAAGATTCTTATATCAGTCAAGGAAGCCTGTGAACGCACAGGTCTTTCAGAGAAAACCATGAGAATTCTTATGAAGAATAATACCTTCATGGTACGAATTGGGCGAAGAACCCTGATTGATAAGAAAAAATTTCAGAAATGGATAGATCGGCAGTCTTGAAAGGTTTTTGGGGTTGTGTTAAAATTAAGTCCAGTGCCATGCATGATCATCTATTGTTATTAGAAAAAGGATGGTAATGTTATGGAAAAAATCTAAGAGGAAAAGAAATAGGTAAGGGAATCCGACAAAGAAAAGATGGGCGGTAAGAAGCCAGAATCACAATTAAGGGATCTGGCAACCGCCTTTTTCTATCTATGGAACAAATCTTCAGCAGGTGAAAAAGCAAAGAAACATGTATTTGGCGGAAGTTCTCCCAGGTATTCCAGGCTTTGATTCGAGTATGTCCGTTTCAAAATGGTATGAGAAATGGATGGAACTTTATAAGGTTCGGAATCTTAAAGCAACCACGATAAGAAATTATGAAGAAAAGTATGGAAAAGAAATCTGATTTTACTGATAAAATGACAATTTAGGAAGAGGTTTAAATATTTGGAAAAAGCAAGAAACACTGAAGAAGAAAAAAAAATGGGGCAAAAGTGGGTCAAAAAAGAATATGAGGCATCTGAAACCCGCATAAACACTGGGTTTCCGGCTGATACCAGTACATTATCACCGATGATGAAAGAATACGTAAAGACCAAAGAAGAGTACAGCGACTGTATCCTTTTTTACCGTCTGGGCGATTTTTACGAAATGTTCTTTGAGGATGCACTGACTGCATCCAGGGAACTGGAAATTACACTTACAGGAAAAGACTGCGGACTGGAAGAGAGAGCGCCCATGTGTGGCGTTCCTTTTCATGCTGCGGAAACTTATATCAACCGGCTGATCGAAAAAGGCTATAAGGTTGCCATCTGCGAACAGGTAGAAGATCCGAAAAAAGCCAAGGGTCTTGTTAAACGAGAGGTTGTCCGCATTGTCACACCGGGAACTACTCTGGATACCATGTCACTGGACGAGTCAAAAAACAATTATCTGATGTCCATTGTCTCCATTGGAGATCATTTTGGCTGTGCAATTGCAGATATCACAACCGGTGACTGTTTTCTCACAGAACTGGATAAACCACAGAAGCTTCTGGATGAGATCAATAAATTCACACCTGCCGAGATCATCTGCAACGACGCCTTTCTTTTAAGCGGTGTGGATGTAGCGGATCTGAAGGGGCGTCTTGGGATCTGTGTATTTGCTCTGGATCCCTGGTACTTTGACGACCAGCTGTGCCAGAAAACCCTGAAAGAGCATTTTCATGTCGGAAATCTGGAAGGTCTCGGGATCGGAGATTATGACAGCGGGATCATTGCTTCCGGTGCACTGTTCCTGTATCTGAAGGAAACACAGAAAACAGCACTTTCCCATATGGCAAGCATCCGCCCTTACTCTGCTGAAAAATATATGCTCATCGACAGCTCCAGCCGTCGTAACCTGGAGCTTGTAGAAACCATGCGCGAAAAGCAGAAAAGAGGTTCTCTTCTCTGGGTTCTGGATAAAACCAAAACTGCCATGGGTGCAAGAACCCTTCGTTCTTATGTGGAGCAGCCTCTGATCGATGCAGAGGAAATCGAAAAGAGACTTGGTGCCCTGGAAGAACTGAACGCAAAACCTATGGATCGTGATGAGATCCGGGAGTACTTAAATCCGATCTACGATCTGGAACGTCTGATAAGCCGTATCAGCTACAAATCTGCCAACCCAAGAGATCTGGTTTCCTTTGCCTCTTCCCTGGAAATGCTGCCTTATATAAAGCAGATCCTTGCAGGATTTAACTCTCCGCTGCTTATGCAGATCAATGAAGACATGGATCCACTGTCAGACATTACCGCTCTGATCCGTAATTCCATTACTGATGATCCGCCCCTTGCCCAGAAGGACGGCGGTATCATTCGGGAAGGTTATAATGAAGATGTGGATAAATTCCGCCGCTCCCGGACAGATGGAAAGAAGTGGTTATCTGAGTTGGAAGCAAGAGAGCGGGAACGCACCGGTATTAAGAGCCTGAAGATCAAATATAACCGTGTATTCGGCTATTCCCTAGAAGTTACCAACACCTTCAAGGATCTCGTGCCGGAGGACTATATCCGCAAACAAACCCTTACCAACGCAGAGCGTTACATCACCCAGGAGCTGAAGGATCTGGAGGATCTGATCCTTGGAGCGGAAGATAAGCTTTATGCATTGGAATTTGAACTGTTTTCAGATATCCGTGATCAGGTTGGAGCTGAGGTTGTCCGTATCCAGCGTACTGCAAAGGCAGTAGCTGCTCTGGATGTTTTTGCTTCCCTTGCACTGGTTGCACAGAGGAATAACTTTGTCCGGCCCAAGATCAATGAGACCGGCCTCATCGATATCCGAAATGGCCGCCACCCGGTTGTGGAACAGATGATCGAAAACGATATGTTCATTCCAAATGATACGTATCTTGACAACCACAAAAAACGTATCTCCATTATCACAGGACCGAACATGGCCGGAAAATCCACATACATGCGCCAGACAGCATTGATCGTACTGATGGCACAGATCGGAAGCTTTGTTCCTGCGGACAGTGCGAATATCGGTGTGGTTGACCGGATCTTCACCCGTGTGGGAGCATCCGATGACCTTGCAAGCGGACAGAGTACCTTTATGGTGGAGATGACAGAGGTTGCCAACATTCTTCGTAATGCCACTTCCCGAAGTCTTCTGATCCTGGATGAGATCGGACGTGGAACCAGTACCTTTGACGGCCTTTCCATTGCCTGGGCAGTGATCGAACACATCAGCAACACCAAACTCTGCGGCGCCAAGACCTTATTTGCGACCCATTATCATGAGCTTACCGAACTGGAAGGCAAGCTTTCTGGTGTCAACAACTACTGTATCGCTGTCAAGGAAAAAGGTGACGATATCGTATTCCTGCGTAAGATCGTAAAAGGCGGAGCAGATAAAAGCTATGGTATCCAGGTAGCCAAGCTTGCCGGTGTTCCGGATTCCGTGATCCAGCGTGCCAAGGAACTGGTAGAGGAGCTCAGTGATGCAGATATCACTGCAGCTGTAAAAGATCTGACTGCTCCAAAGAAAAAGCAGAAGATCACCTATGATCAGTTAGATATGGCACAGATGTCACTGTTTGACACGGTACAGGACAATGATATCATTGAAGAGATCAAAAACCTGGAGATCGGGAATCTGACACCAATGGAAGCTTTGAATATTCTCTATAACCTGCAGAACAAAATTAAGAACCGGTGGTGATACCCTTGAAAAAAATTGCAGTTTTAGACCAGAATACCATTGATAAGATCGCAGCAGGAGAGGTCGTAGAGCGCCCCTCCTCTGTTGTAAAAGAGCTTGTGGAAAATGCCATTGACGCAGGTGCTACCGCTATTACTGTAGAGATCACAGACGGCGGAAAAAAGCTGATCCGTATCACGGATAATGGCTCCGGAATGGATGCAGAGCAGGTTCCGCTTGCTTTTCTCCGCCATGCCACAAGTAAAATTGAAAAAGTAGAAGACCTGACCCACATTGCCTCTCTTGGCTTCCGTGGTGAAGCACTTTCCAGTATTGCCGCCGTCTCCCAGGTGGAGCTGATCACAAAGACTCCTTCCGGGATCAGCGGTACCCGCTATGTGATCGAAAGTGGAAAAGAACAGTCTTTGGAGGAGATGGGCGCACCGGAGGGAACCACCTTCCTGATCCGGAACCTTTTTTACAACACACCTGCAAGAAGCAAATTTCTGAAATCCGACATGACAGAAGCCGGTTACATCAATACGCTGATGGAACAGCTGGCGCTTTCCCATCCGGAAATTTCCTTTAAATATATCCAGAATCGTCAGGTGAAACTTTCCAGTTCCGGAAATTACAGCGTAAAGGATGTGATCTACAGCGTTTACGGACGGGAGATCGCCAAAGCACTTCTGGAAGTCTCCTATGAAAATGATTTTATGAAGATCGAAGGCTTTGTGGGAAAACCGGAGATTTCCAGAGGAAACCGCACTTTTGAGAATTATTATATCAATGGCCGATATGTAAAAAACAAGATCATTACCAAGGCCATTGAGGACGGATATAAAGGACTTGTCATGCAGCATAAATTTCCGTTTGTCTCACTTCGGATCGAAATGGACGGCAATGACCTGGATGTTAATGTGCATCCCGCAAAGAGAGAAGTGCGTTTTGCCAGAGAAACCGAAGTTTATACGGCCATTTATGAAACTGTCCGCAAGGTATTGACCCACAGAGAACTGATCCCGCAGGTATCTGTGGGCAAAGACGAACCGACACCCCGCACAGAACAGATAAAGCCAGGAAATATTCCGGAGCCTTTTGAAGTAAAACGGCGGCAGGAGATGTACGGTCACCCGAATCGGACGGCAAATATAGCTTCCCATGCTGCACCGACAGCTTCTGAAGTACGTAGTACAGCGCCGGTTCCATCGATACCTTATAATAAGCCAACAAATGGTACCGCCTCCTATGGTTCAGCTGAAACAGCTCACAATTCTTCAGCTTCTTCTGCAGATAAATACAAACGTGTGGATTCTCTGCGGGAAAATCCCGTATATGGATCGCAGCCTTTCACAAAAGAAGAAGAGGAAATGTTTTCCGGAACATTAAAAGACGGAAGAAATGAAAATTCCGTTGCAGAAACAGCAGATTATGAAGTGATTTCTGAAAAGCCTGCTGAATCGGCACCTCCTGAGGTAGACAACGAGCCGATCAAATCGCAGGAACAGGAACCGCCAAAACAGCTGGAACTGTTCGAAGAACGGCTTCTTGCTCCTGAATCCAGAAGCCGCCACAGACTGATCGGACAGCTGTTTGATACCTACTGGCTGGTACAGTTTGAGGATAATTTTTATATCATTGACCAGCATGCTGCCCATGAAAAAGTATATTATGAGCGATTTGTAAAGCAGTTTCAGTCCCAGAACATCCAGTCCCAGTATGTAAGTCCCCCACTGATCGTTTCACTCAGCCTTGAGGAGGAGAATCTGCTGAAGGCAAACAAAAAGTATTTCCGGGATTTCGGCTTTGAGATCGAACCCTTTGGCGGAAGGGAGTACAGTATCAGTGCGGTTCCCTCCAGCCTTCTGGGAATGACAGAAGAAGAGCTGTTTCTGGAAATGCTGGACCATCTCACTGCAGACGGTTCCAAGGATGCCTTTGAAATTTTTGCCTCAAGGCTTGCGACCATGGCCTGTAAGGCTGCTGTAAAAGGCAATCATTCCATGTCACCTCAGGAAGCTGACAAGCTGATCGATGAATTATTGACACTGGAAAATCCTTATAACTGTCCTCATGGAAGACCAACGATCATTGCCATGAGCAAGACAGAAATCGAAAAAAAATTCAAACGTATCGTGTAAGATACTTAACATAAACGGAGGAAATATATGAAAAAACCTCTTATCGTGCTTACCGGGCCTACTGCCGTGGGAAAAACAAAGCTTTCCATTGCACTTGCAAAAGCAGTAAACGGAGAGATCATTTCCGCGGATTCCATGCAGGTTTACCGCCATATGGATATCGGTTCCGCCAAGATCACGCCGGAAGAAATGGATGGCGTCCCACATCATCTGGTGGATGTACTGGAGCCAACAGAAGATTTTAACATTGTCCTTTTTCAGCAGATGGCAAAAGATGCCATGGACAAAATTTATGACAAAGGCCGGATTCCGATCCTGGTAGGCGGCACAGGATTTTATATTCAGTCTGTGACCAGAGATATTGATTTTACCAGCTCCGACCAGGATGAACATTACCGCAGGGAGCTGGAAGAGCTGGCAGAGCAGAAGGGGCCTGCATTTCTCCATGACATGCTTGCTAAGGTCGATCCCAAGTCAGCCGAAGATATCCATGAGAACAATGTCAAGCGGGTGATACGTGCCCTGGAATTTTATAAACAGAACGGTACCAGGATCTCCGAACATAATGAAGAACAGAAGGAGCATACCAGTCCCTATGCACTGGCTTATTTCGTCCTGAACGCACCACGCCCACTTCTCTATGAACGCATTGACACAAGAGTGGACGAAATGCTGAAAAACGGTCTGACAGAAGAAGTTAAAAAGCTTCGGGAGATGGGCTGCCACAGGGGAATGGTTTCCATGCAGGGGCTTGGCTATAAGGAAATCCTGGACTGGATGGGCGGAAACTATTCTTATGAGGAAGCCGTAAGGGTCCTGAAACGTGACACCAGACACTTTGCCAAACGTCAGCTTACCTGGTTCCGCAGAGAAGGCGAAGTAACCTGGGTAGATAAAGATAACTTTGATTACGATGACAGCAGGATCCTTTCCTACATGCTTTCTGTATGCAGGGAAAAGGGAATCCTCCCTGCCAAATAAAATAAAAAAGGAAAAATGATCATGAAAGAATTATATGCACAACTTGGAATCTCTTCTGCAGTTTACGATTTCGGTAAATCTGTGGAAGATTCCCTGAAAGAACGTTTTGAGAAATTTGATAAGACTGCAGAATACAACCAGATGAAGGTTATCCGCGCCATGCAGAAGAACCGTGTCAGTGAGGCTTGTTTCGGAGCTTCCTCCGGTTATGGCTACAACGACCTTGGCCGCGAAACTCTGGAGCAGGTCTATGCCGATACCTTCCACACAGAAGCCTGCCTGGTACGCCCGCAGATCACCTGTGGAACTCATGCACTTGCCATTGCTCTCTTCGGAAACCTGCGCCCCGGTGACGAGCTTCTTTCCCCTGTAGGAAAGCCTTACGATACCCTGGAAGAAGTGATCGGTATCCGCCCGTCCAATGGTTCCCTTGCGGAATATGGCGTAAAATATCGTCAGGTGGATCTTCTCGAGGATGGTACCTTTGATTATGAAAACATCAGAAAAGCAGTCAATGAAAAAACAAAGCTGGTAACCATCCAGCGTTCCAAAGGCTATCAGACCCGTCCTTCTTTCTCCGTAAAACAGATCGGTGAGCTGATCGCTTTTGTAAAGAAGATCAAACCGGATGTGATCTGCATGGTAGATAACTGCTACGGTGAGTTCGTAGATACCATAGAGCCAAGTGATGTAGGTGCAGATATCATGGTGGGTTCCCTGATCAAAAATCCAGGCGGCGGTCTTGCCCCTATCGGCGGATATATCGCCGGAAGAAAAGACTGTGTGGAAAACGCTTCCTACCGTATGACCTGCCCGGGACTGGGCATGGAAGTGGGGGCAACCCTTGGTGTAAACCGTTCTCTGTACCAGGGATTTTTCCTTGCACCGATGGTTACCAAAGGAGCTTTAAAAGGCGCCGTTTTTGCAGCAAACATTTACGAAAAACTTGGTTTCCCGGTGGTACCGAACAGCACAGAACCACGTCAGGATATCATCCAGGCAGTCACCCTTGGAACACCGGAAGGTCTTGTAGCATTCTGCCAGGGTATCCAGGCTGCAGCACCGGTAGACAGTTTTGTGACACCGGAACCGTGGGATATGCCAGGGTATGACAGTCAGGTCATCATGGCTGCAGGTGCTTTCATCCAGGGTTCTTCCATCGAGCTTTCTGCCGATGGTCCTATGAAACCACCTTATGCTGTTTATTTCCAGGGTGGTCTTACCTGGGAGCATGCTAAACTTGGAATCCTGAAATCTCTTCAGTATATGGTTGATAAGGAACTTGTGAAATTATGAAAAAATCCGAAGGACAGGACTTAAAAAAGCAGGTCTTTGTCGTAGGAGCAGGTGCTTCCGGCCTTATGGCGGCTATTCAGGCTGCCATAAACGGAGCAGCGGTTACGGTTCTGGAACAGAATGACCGTCCCGGAAGAAAAATCTGTGCTACAGGAAATGGACGCTGTAATATGACAAATCTGAACCAGGATGAAAACGCTTACCGGGGATCCCATCCGGAATTTGTCAAAGATGCCCTGGCACAGTTTCCTGTGGAAAAGACTCTGGAATTTTTTCAGGAACTGGGAATCTGTACCACAGACCGCGACGGATGGATCTATCCCCGGAGCAGCCAGGCGCAGAGTGTGGTAGATGTTCTTACCATGAAAGCACGCAGCCTGAAAGTAAAACTGAAAACCAATCAGACTGTTACCGGCGTGTCTTTCACAGACGGACAGTGGAAGATCCATACTGACGGATGGACCTACAATGGTGATGCCGTGATTCTTGCAAACGGTTCCCGCGCCTCTTCCGTTGCAGGTTCCAGTGAAAGTGGATACAAAATCGCAGAAAGTCTCGGACATCATCTGATCGAACCTCTTCCAGCTCTGACAGCTTTGAAATGTAAGGGAAATTCTTTTTCCGGCTGGAGTGGTGTGCGGACAGAAGGTAAGATAACCCTTTATATAGATGGCATTCCGGCAGCCTCTCAGCAGGGAGAACTGCAGCTTACCGATTACGGTGTATCCGGGATCCCGGTATTTCAGATTTCCCGCTACGCCATCCGAGCGGTTCACGAAAACAAAAACGCAGAGCTTTCCATAAATTTTTTTCCGGAACTGAACCAGAAAGAACTGGAAGAATACCTGGAACAGAGAAAAACAGCCTGCCCTTATAAAACAGAAAAAGAACTTCTCATCGGACTTTTTCCGGAAAAACTGATCCGTGTCTTATGTGCACAGAAGGATCTGATCCATGGGATCAATGATTTTCGCCTTCCGGTAAAAGACAGCCTTTCTTTTGAACAGGCACAGGTTTGTTCCGGCGGCGTGGATACTTCTGAAGTTCAAAGTAAAACCATGGAATCCAGACTTCATAAAGGCCTTTATTTTGCCGGAGAACTCCTTGATATTGACGGCACCTGCGGTGGATACAACCTGCAGTGGGCATGGTCAAGTGGAGCTACCGCCGGTATCTGGGCAGCAAAGGAGGAATAACAATGATCCGGATCACACAGTTGAAGCTTCCCATCACCCATACAGAAGAGCAGCTTCACAGAAAAATAGCGAAAACACTTCGCCTTGGAAATCAGCCGTTCACTTATGAGATCCGAAAACAATCTCTGGATGCCCGGCATAAAGAGGACAAAAAATTTGTCTATACTGTAGACATTAAAGTGGATAATGAATCCCGTGTTTTAAAAAAGGTTCACGATAAAAACATTATGTTAATCGCAGAGAGAAAGTATCATTTTCCGACACCTGGTTCTGAAACATTGTCCCATCGACCGGTAGTGATCGGAAGCGGACCGGCCGGATTATTCTGCGCCTGGTATCTGGCAAAAGCCGGATACTGTCCATTGGTACTGGAACGTGGAGAAGAAGCAGATAAACGCCAGGAAACTGTAGAAAATTTCTGGAAGAACGGCATCCTGGATCCGGATTCCAATGTGCAGTTCGGAGAAGGCGGTGCGGGAACTTTTTCCGACGGAAAGCTGAATACTCTGGTAAAAGATACCTACGGAAGAGGAAAAGAAGTCCTTTCCAGATTTGTAGAAGCAGGAGCTCCATCTGAAATCCTTTACCAGCAAAAACCCCACCTTGGTACGGATCAGCTTGTGGGAATCGTTCAGTTTATGCGCCATCAGATTGAAGAAATGGGCGGGGAATTCCGATTCCGTTCCACAGTGACTGATCTGGTGGTCCGTGACCAGAAACTTGCGGCTGTCATCGTCAATGAAAAAGAAGAAATACCGGCAGAAATCTGCGTTCTTGCTCCCGGCCACAGTGCCAGAGATACTTTTGCCATGCTGAACAAGCACAATCTTTCCATGGAGCCAAAATCTTTCGCAGTAGGAGTACGAGTGGAACATCCACAGACCATGATCAACCAGGATCTTTACGGAGAGCCGGAAAATGATTACCTGGGCGCAGCCAGCTACAAAGTTACCCATACACTGGAAAACGGACGTGGCGTTTATTCTTTTTGCATGTGTCCCGGTGGCTATGTGGTAAATGCTTCTTCTGAGGAAGGCATGCTGGCAGTAAATGGGATGAGTTACCAGGCACGTGACAGCCGTAATGCCAACAGTGCCATCATCGTTACAGTAAATCCTTCTGATTTTCCGGAGGAAGGCGTTCTTGGAGGAATCGCACTCCAACGAAAGCTGGAACGTGCTGCCTGGGAAGCCGGAAACGGAAAAGTTCCGGTACAGCTTTTCAAAGATTACTGTGCGCATAAGAAAAGTATCAAACTTGGAGATGTGAGCCCCTGTATCAAAGGAGCCTATACACTTACCGATGTCCGCAGCATTTTCCCGAAAGAGATCGGGGATTCCATTGAAGCCGGAATCCATGCTTTTGGAAAAAAACTTTCCGGTTTTGACCGGCCGGATGCATTGCTGGAAGGAGTAGAAAGCCGTACATCTTCTCCTGTCCGGATTGTGCGGGAACCAAAAAAACTCACTTCCAATATAGAAGGAATCTACCCCTGCGGAGAGGGCGCTGGTTACGCCGGTGGCATTACATCTGCAGCAATGGACGGAATTAAAGTGGCAGAAGCAGTAGCTTCCATTTATGCCCTGCCTGTAAATAAAATGTGAAAAAAGTGGAAATTTCCGGGATAGAGTGTACATTCCTGCTTTTTTATGCTAAAATAACTTCTGCAATTTTGCATACCCTTCTTCGAGAGCGAAAAGGGAAATCATATGAAAGATACTATAATGGAAATGCCAGATTATCAGCGCCCGTATGAAAAATGTCTTCGGGAGGGAGAACAGTCTTTAAGCGATCGTGAGCTTCTTGCTGTGATCCTGCGCTGTGGCGTACAGGGATTAAGTTCTCTGACACTGGCTGATAAAATCCTTAATTTATCGGAACAAACAGGTCATTCCGGACTTTTGGGTCTGTTTCATGCTTCTGTACCGGAGCTGATGAAGATCCATGGGATTGGCAAGGTAAAAGCCATACAGCTGAAATGCATCGGGGAGCTTTCCAAACGTATGGCAACTGCTGCAGCGAAGCCGGAACTGTCTTTTCAGCATCCTGTCACAATTGCAAAGTATTATATGGAACAGCTTCGTCACGAAGAACAGGAATTATTGTACTGTATGATGCTGGACGGACATAATCATCTCACAGGAGAGCAGCTTTTAAGCCGTGGGACTGCCACCGCCACACTGATCACTCCAAGAGAAGTTTTTGTAGAAGCTGTAAAATATCATGCTGTAAATTTGATCCTTGTGCATAATCATCCAGGCGGTGATCCTTCCCCCAGTCAGGCCGATCTGGAAGTCACCAGACGGGTTTTCGAATCTGGTGAGCTTCTTGGAATCCATCTGTTGGATCATATTATCATTGGAGATCACAGGTACATCAGTTTCCGGGAAAAGGGGATTTTTGATGAGTATATTAAGTGAAGGGGCAGATTTATGCTTTTTAGAAATAATTACGGGGTAGACCTGGGGAGCAGCTCTGTAAAAGTCTATTCTTTTTTCAGAAATAAAACTTACATAGAAAAAAACATGGTTGCCTACCGGGGGCGTCGAATCCTTGCTATTGGAAATGAGGCCTATGAAATGTTTGAAAAATCACCTTCGGATATTTCTGTAGATTCTCCCATGGCTTTTGGAATGCTTGCGAATCTCGAATTACAGGAAATCGTACTTTACAGCATGTTGAAAAAGATCGATCATACATCCGGCCTTGGTGCGGATATGTTTTTTTCGGTTCCTCTTGATATGACGGCCATTGAAAAAAGAGCCTACTATCATCTGGTCAATGGACACTGGCTTAGAAAAAACCGGGTTTTCATGGTAGAATCTCCGATTGCAGATGCGGTAGCCATGAACATCAATCTTGAAAAAAATGAAGGCAGTATGGTTGTAAACATTGGTGCACAGAGTACAGAATTTTCAATCCTTACAGATGGCAAGATCATCATAAGCCGTAAGATCCCTCTTGGAGGCCGGCAGATGAATGAATCCATCTGCAGTGAGATTCGTAAACATTACAATCTGCAGATCGGAACACGTACGGCCAAACGCCTGAAAGTAGTCATGGGACGGCTTAACGACCAGAAAAAGGAAGCCCGGAAAGTTGTAGGAATCGACAGCGTTTCCGGACTTCCCAGAGAAGAAGTTGTTTCCGCCTATGTTGTTAATGAGGGAATCACCAATTGCGTAAATCAGATCGCGGCAGAAATGAAAACATTTCTGGAACGTACACCACCACAGATTGCCTATCATATTGCAAAAGAGGGAATTTACCTTACCGGTGGCAGTACTCGACTTCCATATATCGACAACTATCTGGCAAGTTATACAGGATTTGCCTTTAATCTTTCTGATCTGTACGAAACTTCTGCTGTACATGGACTGGAAAAGATCATTCACGACAGAGAACTGCGCAGATGGGCACAGCCTGTAAAGCAGAAAAAACTGTAAAGGGGCATATATAATGAAAAACATCCGAAAAAAAGTGCGTTTTCATTTTAATTTAAAAAGCAAACATCTTCTGGTAATCATGACACTTTTCTGTGGAAGCTGTATTGTTGCTACCGCAGCTTCCGGAACAACTTCAGCACCTTTGCAGAATGTGGCCGGATTTCTGGTTGTTCCCTTTGAAAAGGGCATTTCCGGTGTCAGTAATATGTTCGGAGATGTAAAAAACAGTCTTCGTGATAAGCAGGACGTACTTCAGGAAAACGAGGAACTTAAAAATCAGATCAACAGTCTTACCGAACAGAATAATATCCTGATCCAGGATCAGACAGAACTTACCAGGCTGAAAGAACTTTATAATCTTGATCAGGAATACACTGATTATCCAAAAGTTGCGGCAAGGATCATCTCCAAAGATCCAGGCAACTGGTACGATACATTTATGATCAATAAAGGTACTAATGATGGAATCCATGTTGACAACAACGTAATTGCAGGAAAAGGACTTGTCGGGATCGTCACGGAAGTTGGCCCATCATGGGCTACCGTTCGTTCCATTATTGATGACAGCAGTAATGTCAGTGCCATGGCTGTCAGCACTTCTGATAATTGCGTTGTTACCGGAGATCTGGAGCTGATCGATGAGGGAAAACTGAGTTTTGAACAGCTCTATGACCAGGATAACAAAGTAACCGTGGGAGAACGTATTGTCACTTCAAATATCAGCGAAAAATACGTGGAAGGACTGTTTATCGGTTATGTCAGCGAAATCCAACAGGATCCCAATAACTTGACAAAAACAGGTACGATCGTTACACCCGTTGATTTCGGCCATCTGAAAGATGTGTTTGTCATTACCGTCAATAAACAGGACGCAATAGACAAAACGGAGGATGCGTCCAATGAAAAATAAAATAGTATTATTTATTACCATTATTGTCTGTTTTCTCCTGCAATGTACAATAATGGATTACATTTCCATTGGTTCCATTACGCCAAACCTGCCTTTGATCCTGTGTGTAGCCATGGGATTGATGCGCGGAAGAAAAGTCGGACTTTGGACAGGATTTTTTTCAGGACTTTTTATTGATCTTTTTTACGGATCACTGTTTGGTTTCTATGCGCTGATTTATATGTATGCAGGATATATCAGCGGCTACGCATTCCGCAGCTTTTATGATGATGATCTGAAAGTTCCGCTTTTTCTTGTAGCAGGAACAGATCTTCTTTATAATCTGTCTGTATACGGCCTTCAGTTTCTTCTCCGGGGCCGACTTGGATTTTTGACCTACATATACAGAATTATTATCCCCGAGATTGTTTATACGGTTTTTCTCACAATTATCGTATATCGGATATTTTACTGGATCAACTACCACTTAATGGATACTGTAAGGAAAGAAAGTGAGTCTATTTGGGAATTAAAATAAAAAAAATCATCAAAAAAATCCGTCTGAAACGTACTACTGTTCTTGTGATCGTATTTGTTTTTCTTTCATCTGTTCTTGTTCGGCAGCTTTTCAGCCTGCAGATCATACAGGGAGAAGACTATATCAGTAAATTTCAGACACGTACCACAAAAACACGTGTGATCAAAAGTACACGAGGAAATATCTATGACCGAAACGGCACTGTTGTAGCTTCCAATGTTCTTGCCTATTCTGTTACTTTTGAAGATAGTGGAACATATAACAGCACACGTGAAAAAAATCTGGCATTAAATGGTATCGCATACCAGGTATTGCAGATTCTCTCCAAAAACGGGGACAGTTTGGCCGACAATTTTCATATTATTGTTAATGATCACGGTGATTATGCTTTCGATGTGGAGGAAGGTTTTACTCTGAACCGTTTTCGTGCAGATGTTTATGGTGAAGCACAGATTGATAATCTGAGTGATGAGCAGAAAAACGCAACTGCAGCACAAATGATGGATTATCTTACAGGAAGCAATGGATTTTCCATTGTACTCTACGGAAAAGATGCCTATACTGACGAAGAGCTGGCAGCGCATTCTCTCCCCAAAGAGCTTACCAAACAGGAAATCCTTGAAATTGCGATCATGCGCTATCAGCTGAATACGAACAGTTTCAAAAAATATATGCCGGTAACGATTGCAACGAATGTCAGCGAAAAATCAGTTGCTGCCATAAAAGAAAATCAATCCGCACTTCAGGGAATTGATATTGTGGAAGATTCCACAAGGCAATATGTGGAAGATGAGAGTATGGCACCGATTCTTGGCTATACCGGTCAGGCTTCTTCTGAAGAACTGGAAACTCTTCGGAAAGATAATCCAGATTATTCCAATGATGCCATTGTCGGAAAAGCCGGGATTGAACAGTATATGGAACTTCAGCTTCAGGGAAAAGACGGTGAAGAAACCGTTACAGTTGATAATCTTGGAAAAGTTCTTGATATTGATAATTCCAAAACTGTTGAGCCAATAGCCGGAAACGATGTGTATCTCACCATTGATTCTGACTGGCAGAAGAGTATTTACCAGATTCTTGAGCAGCGTGTAGCCGGTATTGTTCTTTCCAAACTGACCCCTGATAAGAGTTTTGATTATGAAGCAGAGAAAGACGCAAGTAAAATCACAATTCCAATCTACTCTGTATATAATGCTCTTATTGCCAACAGCGTTATTGATATCAATAAATTCAGTAACGATGATGCATCCGATACAGAAAAAAATTTATATGCCAAATTTCAGCAAAAACAGCAACAGGTTTTTGATACAATAAGTAACAGGCTGACAGGAGATAATCCTCCGGCATATAAAGACGAAGACTCACAAATGCAGGAATATCTTACCTATATCTGTGATGATCTTTTAACAAACACATTAAACATACTGAAAAGTGATTCCATTGATACCTCTGATGAAACATATAAAGCATGGAAAAATGATGAGAGCATCAGTTTGAAAGATTATCTGAATTATGCTGCCAGTCAGAACTGGATTGATATTTCTCAGATTTCCACTTCTAATGAATATCTGGATTCTGAAGAAATCTATCAGGCACTGACAAATTATATTATCGACTATCTGAAGACAGATACCGGATTCTCCAAGCTTCTGTACAAATATATGCTTCAGGAAGACACCATCAGTGGTGAAGAACTTTGTGTTGTTCTGTATGAACAGGGAGTTCTTTCCAAAGAAGATGAGCTGTATCAGACAATGCTTTCCGGAGGTCTGGATGCATATACCTTTATGTATCGAAAGATTGCCAGTCTTGAAATCACTCCAGCTCAGCTTGCACTGGCACCATGTTCTGCTTCTGCTGTTATTACTGATACTACAAGTGGAGATGTTCTTGCCTGCGTTTCCTATCCTGGTTATGATAATAACAGACTGACCAATAATATGGATACTGATTATTATGCCAAATTATCAACTGATCTTTCTAGTCCGTTTTTTAATAAGGCAACACAGCAGAGAACGGCTCCAGGTTCTACATTGAAGATATTATCTACCGTTGCAGGCATGTCAGAAGGTGTTATCGATGACGGTACTTATATTGAATGTACAGGAAGTTTCGATCTTGTAACACCACCGATCAACTGCTGGAATAAACAGGGGCACGGAGCTCTGGATATCCGTGGAGCAATCGGGCAGTCCTGTAACGTATTTTTCAGTACGATCGGTCTTGAACTTGGAAAAGATTCCGAAGGAAACTTTTCTGAAGCAAGAAGTCTTGGTATGCTTCAGAAGTATGCATCCCTTATGGGACTCGACAAAAAAACTGGCATTGAAATTTCTGAAGCTTCTCCTCAGATTTCAGACAAAAACGCAGTTCCTTCCTATATGGGACAGGGTACGAATATGTTTACCACCAGCCAGCTTGCAAGATATGCTTCAACGATCGCTACATCCGGTACGATCTACAAGCTTTCTCTGCTGGACCGTGTAACAGATTCCAAGGGCAAACTGATCAAGGAATATCCTTCTGAAACAGAGGGACAGCTGGACATTTCCAGCAATATATGGGATGATATCCATGATGGTATGTACCGTGTAGTGCAGACTCATGATCAGTTTAACAGACTTGGTGTGGAAGTTGCCGGAAAAACCGGTACTGCCGAAATTGATTACTATCATCCAAATAATGCTCTTTTCGTGGGATATGCTCCGGTTTCCGAACCGAAATACGCAATATCCGTTCGAATCTCAAACGGATATGCATCCGGTAATGCCTGCCTTGCAGCTAATGATATTTTTAAATACATTTTCGGACTTGCAGATGAAAGCACCATTCTCACTGGTTATGCCGCAAGCGACACCAGTAATGTATCGAATGACTAAACAAACTTTATGAGGATACCAGAAGTGTGGAACATTTTAATGGGAGGAATCAGAAAATATGAGTGAGGTCATTGTCATTACATCCGGAAAAGGCGGCGTGGGTAAAACCACTACGGTAGCAAATATCGGGACCGGGCTGGCGGCCATGGGAAAACGGGTTGCTGTTGTGGATACGGATATCGGACTTCGAAACCTGGATGTTGTTATGGGACTTGAAAACCGTATTGTTTATAACCTGGTAGATGTCATCAATGGAAGCTGTCGCCTGAAACAGGCTCTGATCCGTGACAGACGGCATCAGGATCTGTACCTTCTTCCTTCTGCACAGACAAAGGACAAGACTGCTGTATCACCGGAACAGATGATCAAGCTTACGGACGATCTCAGGGAGGAATTTGATTATGTTCTTCTGGATTGTCCTGCCGGAATTGAACAGGGATTTAAAAATGCGGTAGCCGGTGCAGATCGTGCCCTTGTGGTAACAACTCCGGAGGTTTCCGCAATCCGTGATGCAGATCGTATCATAGGTTTGCTGGAATCCGGAGGGATTCGGGATATCCGGCTGATTATCAACAGGCTCAGGCCTGAAATGATCGCAAAAGGAGATATGATGTCAGTAGAAGATGTCCTGGAAATCCTTGCTGTAGATCTGATCGGTGCCATTCTTGATGATGAACAGATTGTAATTTCCACAAATCAGGGTGAACCACTGTCTGGGAAAAATTCACAGGCAGAGGAGGAATACCGCAATATCTGTCGACGACTTATTGGAGAAGATGTTCCCTATACTACCGTCCGGCGAAAAAGCAGTGTATTCCAACGGCTTGGCAGTATTTTTCGCAGATAAATAAGCACTGCCAGATTATCTTTTCATCACAGAGGGAGGAATAAATATGCGGTTTTTCTCCGAAAAAAAACGCTCCGCAGGTTATGCCCGTGACCGAATGAAACTTCTTCTTGTATCGGAACGCATAGACTGCTCTCCACAGATGATGAAACTTTTGCGGAATGACCTCATACATACCGTAAAAAAATACGTTGTAATTGATGAAACAAGGGTGACCATACAGATTTCACAGGAACCACCTGTTCTGCATGCTGTCATACCTGTACTTAAGAAAAGGGATGCATAATTTATGATTAAACAGTATAAGCTGCGGTTTTACAATTTTCGACTGGTGATCTTTCTCCTGGCGATCAGCTTTATTGGAATTCAGCTTGTAGGAACAGCTGCCGACTACCTTCGCACACGTCAGCTTCTGGGTGTGATCATCGGTGTGGTCTTTATGCTGATCCTTTCACTGATGGATTATTCCTGGCTGCTGAATTTTCAATGGATCATGTATGGATTTAATATCGTTATGCTTCTGGCTGTCCGGTTCTTCGGATCCAGCGCCAATGGTGCTGCCAGATGGGTGGATTTAGGTTTTATCCGTTTCCAGCCTACCGAGCTTTCAAAGATCATCATTATCCTGTTTTTTGCCAAATTTTTTATGGATCATGAGGAAGATCTGAATACCTTAAAGACTCTGATACAATCAGCTGTCCTTCTGGTCATCCCACTGATGCTGATCTATGTACAGCCGGATATGAAAAACACCATCACCGTAACAGTCCTGTTCTGTATTCTGATCTACATCGCAGGACTTAGTTATAAGATCATCGGAGGTGTAGCCTTGATCGCGATTCCTCTGGCCATCATCTTTCTGTCCATTATCGTGCAGCCGGATCAGAAACTGATACAGGATTACCAGAGAAACCGTATCATGTCATTCCTGTATCCGGAGAACGAAGAATACGCAGATGATATTGAACAGCAGAACAACTCAAAAACAGCCATCGCCTCCGGAGAGCTTGTGGGACGTGCTTTCAGTAATGACACCAGTGTTACATCCGTAAATGATGGAAACTTTGTTTCTGAGAATCAGACCGACTTTATTTTTGCGGTGGCTGGAGAGCAGTACGGATTTATCGGCTGTACTCTGATCGTACTGCTGCTGTTTCTGATCACCTTTGAATGTATTCGTATGAGCCTGCGGGCCAAGGATCTTGCCGGTAAGATCATATGCTGCGGTGTTGGAAGCATCGTTTCCATACAGAGCTTCATCAACATCTGTGTTGCTACCGGCCTTGCACCAAACACAGGTACTCCGCTTCCTTTTGTAAGCTATGGTCTTACTTCTCTGATCAGTCTGTTTATGGGTATGGGACTTGTTCTCAATGTAGGACTGCAGAGCAGTGCATATAATAAAGAATTACAGAAAAAAGGTCAGAAATCGGATACCTACTTTCGGAAAGAGGAATACTTATGACACGTAAAGAACCTGTAAAAAATCATGTACGTTCTGGCAATCCTTCCAGAGGTCAGGCTTCCCGGGCTGCACATACAGCTTCCAAGGGGACAAAAACAACTTCCATGCCGTCTGACAGGACTGTTTCTGCCAGACGTAAAGCTCAAAATACCCGGATGAAACGGATGCGTCGTAAAAGGATCCGCAACACCATTTTTCTCCTTCTTCTGCTGATCGTACTATGCACAGCTGGCGGTTTTGGTGTTTACATGCTGAAGGGCGGAGATTTTTCCACTCCTGCAAATTCTTTCAATGCATTCTCCGAGTTTGATAATACTCTGACTTCCAAAGAAGAGCAGCGCGCGGCAGGTTTCGCCCATGATCTCTGTGTTGTTACAAAAGATGTTGCTCTGGATTCTGTCAGTCTGGATGACAGCCAGTCCGGTGTGCTTCTGAATCTCAGTGATAAAAAGGTACTCTATGCAAAAGGTGCCTACAACAAGGTTTATCCTGCCAGCATCACAAAGATCATGACAGCTATGCTTGCACTGAAATATGGAAACATGGACGATACAGTAACGATCTCACAGGAGAATGTTACCCTGGAATCCGGTTCTCAGGTAGCTGGTTTCCAGGCGGGAGATCAGGTTACCATGGATCAGCTTCTTCATTGTCTTCTTGTTTATTCTGCCAATGATGCAGCATCTGCCATTGCGGAACATATAGGTGGATCAACAGATAAATTTGTAGAGATGATGAACAGCTTTGCTGCAGAACTTGGCTGTACAGGAACTCACTTTACCAATCCCCATGGTCTTCAGGACGAAAATCATTATACAACGCCTTATGACATTTATCTGATGCTGAAAGAAGCCTTGAATTATCCGGAGTTTACAGACATCACACAAATGGCATCTTATACAGTTAGCTATAAGCATTCCGATGGCTCCGATGCAAGTGCTACCTTACCCGCTACAGATCATTATCTTACCGGAGAGGCAGCAACTCCTAAGGATGTCACTATCCTTGGAGGAAAAACAGGAACAACCGATAAAGCCGGTAACTGTCTGGCACTTTTAAGCCAGAATGCTTATGGGAAGCCATTTATTTCCATCGTCATGGGTGCATCCTCAAAGGATGTTCTTTATCAGGAAATGACATCCTTGCTCCAGAACATCAACTGACAGGATTCCATACAAAAAACAAAAAAGCAGATCTGTTTGAAATTTTATTTCGCAGATCTGCTTTTTTATTCTTTCTTTTACATTCAGTTAATTTCTACTATATCATCGGTGCCATCACTGCCGGTATCTTCGGTCTCACTGCTATCAAGATCCGTATCCGAAGTACCACTGTAATCATTGTCATCGACCACTTCACCGGAGCCACTGTCCGGATCTTCATAATTGCCTGCGTCTTCACCGGTTCCATCTGAAGATGTATCTGAAGTATCCGAGGTATCTGCTCCATTGGCTTCACTATCCGTATTGCCGTCGTAAGAATTATCACCTGGATCATAAGTCGGCTCTTCCGTGTAGGAATCTCCGTCCCCAGTATCGTCAGAACTCTCGGGCTCACTGCTGTAGCTGTCCTCTGTATAGATTGGAAAATCCGCATCAGCAGTTCCCTCTGATGTAGAATCTGTAACAGGCTCCGCCGCATTATTATCCGGAATAGCAGTAAGATGAGAAACCGTTCCATCCTTTGGGACGACGATATAGATTCCCAGCATCACGATACATAATGCCATGGCTAATCCGGCAATCTTCATTTCTTCCATATGTTTCATCGCTGATGATCTCCCTGTCGTTTTTTTGTATTATAGCACAGAATCACTCATATTTGTAAAACAGCCATGTATTTCTTTTGTTTTTCTGTAACAGTTCCCGAAATTTATTTCGCGATCATATAGACACACTTTCTCTGGGTGTTTATAATAAATAATCATATTTATTCATAAGCTTAAAGAAAGGCGTAACACTTTATGGGCGACTGCATTACCACATACACTGGAAAACATTTTGATCCGACACATCCAGACGAAAAGCTGATCTGCATTGAGGACATTGCACACGCACTTTCTCTTCTATGCCGCGGAAATGGTCATGTAAGGACTTTTTTTTCTGTAGGGCAACACTGCATCCTTTGTGCCAAAGAAGCCGAAGCACGTGGCTATTCCGGCCGTCTTATACTGGCGTCCCTTCTTCACGATGCCAGCGAATGTTATATGTCCGATGTTCCAAGACCATTTAAGAAAAGTCTTCCTGCGTATCGGAAACAGGAGGAAGCTCTTTTAAACATTATCTATCAGAAATATCTGGGATCCGGACTTTCTGCCATAGAAGAGCAGAAGCTGAAGGAGATCGACAATGACCTGCTCTGGTATGACCTGAAATATCTTCTGAATGAAACACCGGACACTCCAAAACCGGTTGTCCATGTTCCGATCCAATACCGGCAATACCCTTTTTCACAGGTAGAAGAGGAATATCGAAACCTTTTTGATCAGCTGTCTGCAAAAATCTGTAAATAGATATAACAGACACACTTTATACAATTGAAAGAAGAACCCTATATGGAACGATTGATTTTTCATGTTGATGTAAACAGTGCTTTTCTTTCCTGGGAAGCAGCAAAAAGAGTAAAGATGGGACTTCCGGATCTGAGAGACATCCCTTCTTGTATTGGCGGAGACCCCAGTAAACGTACCGGCATCGTTGTCGCCAAGTCCATTCCTGCAAAAAAATACGGAATCCAGACAGGAGAACCTATGGCTATGGCTTTTCGCAAATGTCCGAATCTTGTGGCCGTTCCATCTGACTTTGAATTATACGATAAATGTTCCAGAGCCTTCAAAAAAATCTGTGGGTCCTATGCACCGGTAATGGAATCCTTTTCCATTGATGAGGTTTTTCTGGATATGACCGGAACCTCCTATATTTACCCGGATCCGGTGGCAACTGCCCATGAGCTGAAGGATAAGATCCGTACAGAACTCGGCTTTACCGTAAATATCGGCATCTCCACCAATAAACTTCTTGCAAAAATGGCCTCTGATTTCGAAAAGCCAGATAAGGTGCATACTTTATTTCCGGAAGAAATCCCTGTAAAAATGTGGCCTCTTCCAGTGAGAGAGCTTCTTTTTCTTGGCAAATCCTCTGAAAAAAAACTGCAGGATGCAGGGATCAGAACCATCGGAGATCTGGCTCATGAAAAAAAAGCAAAGATACAGGCACTTCTCGGTGAAAAAGCAGGACAGCAGTTATATCAGTATGCCCGTGGCCTTGATGACTCCCCTGTGAAAGCAAAACCTGATGAAGCAAAAGGATTCAGTCTGGAAACTACATTTAACGATGATCTGGTCTCACTGGAGCAGGCACTTCCGATCCTGCTGGAACAATGCGATATTCTGGCCGCCCGCATGCGCCGCAAAAAGAAAAAATGCACCTGCATTTCTGTAACCTTCCGTACCCTGGATTTTCGAAACAAATCTCATCAGACTAAACTGCCAAATGCCACCGATATCACAGAAGAGATTTACAGAAATGCCCAAAACCTCTTTCAGGAGTCCTGGATGAGACAGCCACTCCGGCTCCTGGGAGTATCACTGACCGGTCTTACGGATGATTCCTTTGAACAGCTGTCCTTTTTTGAGGATACTCACAAGAAGGAACGCCAGCAGAAACTGGATGCAGCACTGGATTCCATCCGTCTGAAGTACGGAAACGACAAAGTTACCCGGGCCAGTATCATGAACAGCACTGCCCGGATTGGAAGGAAAGCAAAAGCACAAATGGAAAATGAAAGAGAGTAGTAAAGCTTGATTAAAATTACCAGTTTTTTTCAAAAAGCCCTTGCAATTTTATTCACAATGCACTATAATTTGAAGCATATCAATAGCAATTTTATTCAAAATTATTATATGTGTCTAAGGAGGAAAACAGGATGGTTGAACTGATCGTAGGAAAGAAAGGCAAAGGAAAAACAAAAGTACTGTTAGACAAAGTAAACGGAGCTGTTAAGGACGCCAACGGTAGTATTGTTTACTTAGACAAGAGCACCAAGCACATGTATGAGCTGAACAACAAGGTCCGCCTTATCGATGTTTCCGGATTTCCGGTTAAAAATGCGGACGAATTTGTAGGATTTATCTGTGGTATCCTCTCTCAGGATCATGATCTGGAGCAGGTATATCTGGACAGCTTCCTTACAACAGCCAAGCTTGAAGGAAAGGATGCAACCGAAACACTGGATCAGTTAAGTGCCATCGGTAAAACCTTCAAAGTTTCCTTTATTATCAGTATGTCTCTGGATAAAGAAGAAGTTCCGGAAGCATATCAGGATAAAATTATCTGCGCATTATAATAAAATTGAATATGAACGTCCTATTTTGTACATAAAGCATAAAAGAACGTAAATTTTTAAAGGGATCTGTCCTCAGGACGGATCCCTTTTTAACTGTAGGAAACTTTGTTTATTCTTCATTTCTGTGGTATACTGAAGAGCAGAATAAACACACAGGAGCGTTTCATATGAATCATTTACTGGAAAAAATCAAACAAAAAAATGCATCCGCATTCACCCACAGCGGAAAATTTCACGCAGACGATGTTTTTTCTGCCGCTCTGCTTTTATATCTGAATCCCGAGATTACCATCACACGTGGAAACCAGGTTCCTGAAAACTATGAAGGTCTTGTTTTTGATATTGGCAGAGGACAGTATGATCATCATCAGAAAGACAGCCGTATCCGCGATAATGGCGTCCCATATGCGGCCTTCGGCCTTCTCTGGGAAAAGCTTGGACCGGAAATCCTAGGTGAGGAGCTGGCACTAAAATTCGATGAATCCTTTGTCCAGCCTCTGGATATCAATGATAATACCGGTGAAAAAAATGAACTTGCCACACTGATCGGCAATTTTAATCCGGGATGGGATTCCAAAAGCAGCAATGACGAAGCCTTTTTCCAGGCAGTCAGTGTGGCAGGTATGATCCTGGAAAATAAATTCGAGCGTTACCTTGGAAATGAACGTGCAGACAGACGGGTGGAAGAAGTTCTTACAGAACATGCTGCTTCCCTGGCTTCGGGCGATACCCCGGCAGAAAATACCAATATCCTTATACTTCCGGAATTTATTCCCTGCCAAAAACGCCTTTCGGAAACTAACATTGCTTTTGTGATCTTTCCGTCCAACCGGGGCGGTTACTGTATCCAGCCACAGAAAAAAGAATATTCCATGAATTACAAATGCAGTTTTCCTTCTTCCTGGCTTGGCCTGGAAGGCGAAGAGTTATCTTTGGTAACCGGTCTTAAAAGTGCAGCCTTTTGTCATAAAGGAGGATTTCTCATGACCTGCGGAACCCTTGAGGATTCTGTTCTTGCCTGCAGGAGCAGTCTTGCCGCCTTCCATGAAGAAGCTGTGATCGTAAGCCTTGGCGGAAATAAAGAAACAGACATGCTGCTTCAAAAGCTTCCGGATCTTTCTTCTGCCAGGATCGTACATCTGCCGGTTCCCCAATTACCGGAGCTGACTCTGAACGGAATCTACGGAGAACTCTCCATGGAAAAGACAGAATGGAAAAGCTTTATAAAAGACAGGATTAAAGAAATCCTCCGCTACAAACCGGAAGCAGTTTTTGCAGATAATGCCATGTTTTCCCTGTATCCCATCGTTCATGCTCTGCGAAAAAAACATATTCCCGTTCTTACAGCAGTAGAAAAAGACGGACAGAAGCTTCTGGTACGGATCCCATCCGGTTCTTAAAGATCTTAAACATGTAATTAATTGTATTTACAGATATATTCACATTGCGTATTTATACAGAAAGAAGGCATGTTTATGCGAGAAGAAAAATTTAAAATGGAAAGACAGGGGCTGATACAGGTGGGAGATAAAGTAAAGATCTCCGAATTTCTCTCTGCCACAAACTACAGCTATATCATTGAGCCTGCAGTAGCCATGTCTGGCTGCTACAGAAACGCAGACCGCATCAGATCCAAAGAGGGGATCATCAAAAGCATTGAGCATACGCCACGCGGCTTTATAGTTACTGCAGAATTTGACGAATAAACATATGTCCATCAGGTAAGATCCGGCAATTAGCAATATGCCGGATTTTTCGCTGAAAAACTGGCTGATTTATTCTGGATTATATTATAGGAATCTGGTATTATAGAGAAGATATTTGTGTAATTTCTCTAATTATCAGGAAATTGCAAATTTTTAGAACAGAGGTGTAATATTATGAGCTGGTACAACGAAGCAATCTTCTACCATATTTATCCACTTGGACTTACAGGCGCTCCAAAAGAAAATGATTACGGAACTCCTGTACATCGACTGAACACACTGCTGCCGTGGATTGACCACATCAAAGAGATCGGATGTACTGCCTTATATATAGGGCCGCTTTTTGAAAGTGTCGGACATGGCTATGAGACAACCGATTACAAAAAACTGGATTCCCGTCTTGGAACTAATAAAGATCTCACCAATTTTGTAAAAGCCTGCCATGAAAAAGGCATCCGCGTGATCTTTGATGGTGTATTTAACCATACAGGCCGTGATTTCTTCGCTTTTAAGGATATCCAGAAAAACCGTGAGCATTCCCCTTACGTTAACTGGTACTGCAATGTAAATTTCGGCGGAAATACCGAATATAATGACGGTTTTTCCTATGAAAACTGGGGTGGATACAATCTTCTTGTAAAGCTGAACCAGCGCAATCCGGAAGTACAGAACTATATCTGTGATGTGATCCGTTTCTGGGTTTCCGAATTTGATATTGATGGAATCCGCCTGGATGCCGCTGATGTTCTGGATTTTGATTTCATGCGTATTCTACGTCATACCGCAGATGAGGTTAAGAAAGACTTCTGGCTTATGGGAGAGGTCATTCACGGAGATTACAGCCGCTGGGTAAACGGACAGACTCTTCACAGTGTAACCAACTATGCCCTTCACAAGGCACTTTACAGCGGACATAATGACCACAACTATTTTGAAATTGCTCATACAGTAAAATATCTTCAGAATATGGGAGATCTGGACCTCTACAATTTCGTGGACAACCATGACGTAGAGCGAATTCATACCAAATTGCAGAACAAAGCACATTTTGCTCCTGTACATGTACTTCTTTATACTTTACCTGGCGTTCCAAGCATTTATTACGGCTCAGAATTTGGTATTGACGGAAAAAAAGAAAAATTTTCCGATGCCAGCTTACGTCCGGCACTTGATCTTAACGATTATGCGGATGCTGCAACAAAGAACCCATGTACTGCACTGATCGCAGCCCTCGGAAAGGTCCGCCAGGGAACTCCTGCATTAAGCTATGGTTCCTACGCAGAACTGGCTCTTACAAACCGTCAGTTTGCCTTTGCAAGAGATCTGGAAGGCATACGAGTGATCGTTACTGTGAATAATGATGACAGTGATTCAGAGATGAACCTTCCAACAGGAAGTGCTCCGGAATACGTAGGTGCCCTCACAGGTCAGAAGGTTTCCGCACAGGGCGGACGGATCCGTGTCCGTGTTGCAGCAAACAGCGGTGAGATCTGGCTTCCTGCAGGAGATATGCCGGAATATAAGCCGGTTCAGACTAATGTTCTGGAAACTGCCGTAGCAAAAGAGAACGAAAACGCTGCATCTGAGGCAGAAGAGGAGCAGGCGGCTGAAAACAGCACTGTAACAGAAGCTGCCCCGGAAAAAGAAGCTTCAAACGCTGAAAATACAGATAAAGCTTCTGACAATACAGCAAACGCAGCGGATATTCCGTCAACTCCTGAAGCAGAATCCTCCAATACACAGGAAACGGAAACGGTCACTGCGCCAAATCCGCACAAAACACCAGAAGAAATGACAGTAGGCGAACTTCAGGCTGCTATCCTTGCAAAAATGGCAGGAAACGGACCCGTAGATGACCAGATGAAAAAGACCGTATACGACAACATCTGGCATGATTCTCTTGTAAACTGGCTGAAGAGCTTCCGATAGGAAAGGAATAATAAAGTAAGATTCCATAAAAAACAAGGCAATCCGATCATATCTTATGCGGTGAGCCTTGTTTTTTTGTGAAAACAGATATTTATTTTACATAATATATATTATGTATAGTTATGATTCTGTTTTTCTGTAATTTAGGAGAACAAAAAAACAGCAGAGATTTCCAACTTAAATAGGTCAGAAATCCCCACTGCTTTTATCATTCTGTTTATTATCTCTCATCAAAAGGTACAAAATCTGCATGATGCCCCACATACTTATAAGCAGGACGGATGATCTTATTGGCACTGATCAGCTCTTCCAGACGATGTGCACTCCAGCCAGGCATACGTGCGATGGCAAAGATCGGAGTAAAAAGTTCTTCCGGAATACCAAGCATTGAGTAAACGAAGCCACTGTAGAAGTCAACATTTGCGCAAACATTTTTGAACAGCTTTCTGTGTTCCATGACCAGTTTTCCGGCAATACCCTCAACCTTATCATAGAGTTTAAATTCATCTATCATTCCTTTTTCCTCTGCAAGAGCCTGTGCAAAACGTTTCAGGATCACTTCTCGCGGATCGGAGAGTGTATAAACTGCATGTCCCATACCATAGATCAGACCTGCATGATCAAATGCTTCTTTATTCAGTATTTTCTGCAGATATGCCGTGATCTCCTCATCACTTTCCCAGTCCTTTACATTGGCCTTCAGATCTGTAAACATGTTCTGGACCTTCAGGTTGGCACCACCATGACGCGGTCCCTTCAGTGAACCGATGGATGCAGAGGTAGAAGAGTAGCTGTCTGTTCCGGAAGATGTTACTACATGTGTGGTAAAAGTAGAGTTATTACCACCGCCGTGCTCTGCATGAAGTACAAGTGCGATATCAAGGACCTTGGCCTCAAGCTCTGTATAATTGCCATCCGGACGAAGCATCAGAAGGATATTCTCGGCAAGTGAAAGCCCCTTCTGCGGATTGCGGATAAAAAGTGTCTCGTCTTTACGGAAATGACGGTATGCGTGATAGGAGTAAACCGCGATTTCAGGAAGCTTAGCGATCAGTTCCAGAGACTGGCGGAGTACATTCTCCACAGAAATATCTTCCGGGTTATCATCATATGTATAGAGAGCAAGTACGCAGCGCTCCATAGCATTCATAATATTGGCATTGGTTCCCTTCATGACAACGTCACGGACAAAACGTCCTCCCAGATCCTCCATGTCAGAAAGAAGCTCAAGAAATCTGGAAAGCTCTTCCTTGCTGGGAAGCTTACCGAAAATCAGAAGATAGATCGTCTCCTCAAAACCAAAACGTCTGTCCTTCAGTCCGTTTACGATATCCTGCACATCGATTCCCCGGTAATACAATGCACCGTCTGCAGGAATACGTCTGCCATTGACCAGCTTATAGCCGGTAACATCGGAAATCTCAGTAAGACCTGTGAGAACACCTTTACCTGCGGAATCACGAAGTCCTCTTTTTACATCGTATTCCACATAAAGGTTGGGATCGATGTGATGATTCTCTACCAGTTCCTTTTCAAAGAATTTCATTCTGCCTTTCAGCTGTTCGGAGTCCTCCAGACTCATCATTTCATGCTTTTTTTCCATAATCTTTTTCCTCGTTTCCCCATTGTATATTAAAAAACACTGATACAGTTAAGATTGGTTACATCTTTGTAATCAGTGTTCGGGTATGGCATACATTTGTGTTTACCTGGTTAATAATTCTACAGTAAAAGTTTCGAAAATGCAAGAGGGTATTTCTTTTTTTCGTGTATAAATATTCATAATATGACCTAATTCATCTATTATTACATTTATTCATCAAAATCCGTCTGGTTTCCACAACGAATCTATGTTATGATTATTCCGTAATTTTTCTTATAATAGTAGTTTGTTTCACATCGGACTGCTGCCGCCTATCTCTTTCTCTTGCTGTCGGAATCGGATTCACCACAGCAAGTGAGAGCGGGATCTGGGATATTTTCCCGTCGATCATACAGTCCGTTTTTGCGTAAAATGTAGTTGCTGTTGTATTTATCATATCCATTGTTTTAAGCTGTATCCTGCCTGAAAACATGGACATTGAAAAGATCAAGGAATAGGGATGTAAAAATGTTTAAAATTCTCATTGCGGAAGATGACCTGGAACTCCGCCAGCTTTTCCGGCATGTCCTCTTAAAAAACGGTTATACAGTAAAAGGGGTCTCTGACGGGCAGGAAGCGCTGGATGTCCTGGAAAAAGATTATTACGATCTGATCATTTCGGACATAATGATGCCCAACATGGATGGCTATGAACTGGTCCGCTCACTCAGAGATGCCGGAGATTCCATTCCTGTACTTATGGTCACTGCCAAAGATGCTTTTGATGATATGCGTATGGGATTTCTGTCCGGTACCGATGATTATATGGTGAAACCGGTCAATATCAATGAACTGGTTTTGCGGGTAGGTGCACTTCTCCGCAGAGCACAGATGATCAATGAGCGGAAACAGCGAATCGGAGATACCATTTTGGAGTGCGATTCCCTGACGGTCTCCACCTCCTCGGAAAGTATGGTACTTCCTCAGAAAGAATTCATGCTCTTATATAAGATGGTTTCTTTTCCGGGAAAAATCTTTACCCGGCAACAGCTTATGGATGATATCTGGGGATATGATTCCGCAAGCGATGCCCACACAGTAGATGTCCACATTGGAAGGCTTCGGGAACGCTTTCGCGATAATCCGGATTTTAAGATCGTGACGATCCGTGGAGTTGGATATAAGGTGGTAAAGGCATGAAAAAGAAACTCTTCATAAATTTAAGCATTCGTTTACGTTTTATCTTTATGATCATGTTGGAGCTTGTCTGTGTATCTCTGATATCCTGGCTTGTTATGGATGTACTGCATATTTCAGCTGTTCCGAACATCGTATGGATCATCCTGGCCAGCGTGACCGCAGGGGGTGTCCTTAACAACTTTCTCAGTATCCGGTATTTCGGTCCTGTACTAAAGCTGAAAAAAGCCATGCAACAGGTTGCTGAAGGCGATTTTTCCGTCCGACTGGAAACGGAAAAGCAAATGAAGGAAATCCGGGATATTTATTCTAATTTCAACCTGATGGTCCAGGAACTGGAAGCAACGGAGATTCTGCAGACAGACTTTGTTTCCAATGTTTCCCACGAATTCAAAACTCCCATCAGTGCTATTGAGGGTTATGCAACTCTGCTGCAGGATGATGACATGCCTATATCAGAAGAGCAGGAGCAGTACATCAGCAAAATCCTTTTTAACACCAGAAGGCTTTCCCACCTGGCAGGAAATATCCTGTTGCTGTCCAAGATCGAACACCAGTCGATCCAGACCCGTCAGAACTGGTACCGTCTGGATGAGCAGATCCGACAATCCATTGTTATGATGGAACCGAAATGGTCAGAAAAAGAAATTGAATTTGATGTGGACATGATGGATGTGGAGTATCTTGGAAACGAAAATCTCATCTGTCATGTATGGGACAATCTGCTTTCCAATGCTATCAAATTCAGTCCCTGTGGTGGTACGATCTATATCCGGATGATGCCGGAAGGAGAAAAGATTCGTTTTTCCATAGAAAACGAAGGCCCCCAGATCAGTGAATACTCCATGAAACATATCTTTGACAAATTTTACCAGGGCGACAGTTCCCATAAACAGGAGGGAAACGGTCTTGGACTTGCCCTTGTAAAACAGATCCTGAACCTGTGTAAGGGAACCGTTTCCGTGGAAAATATTCCCGGAAGCGGCTGTCGTTTTACTGTTATACTGTAAAACAAATATTTTACACATATCCATAAAACCAAAAAACAGCGGACACCTTATTTTTCATGAGGTTCTTCCGTTGTTTTTTATTTTATATAAACTTTTTCATAAACTTCAACAATTGTTGAGAAACAGTTGATGTTAAGTTGCAGATCATCTTTTAAAGTATAGGATAGTTATTTATGAAAAAATACAGGAGATATGGACTATGTTATTAAAAAAAGCACCTGCCTACCGGAAAGCAGAAAAGGAAGATTTTTCAATAATCCGGGAATTTATCCGAAGAAATTATAAAGACCGCTGGGAGTTTGAGGAAACACATACCGAAAAACGTCTGACCAGACTTTTCTTTTACACCTATATGATATACAGAGATAGCGTTACCGTGGCAACCTACCGTGATCAGGTAGTTGGGGTGCTCATTACCGGTAAAGAATCTCATGGCCATTTTGCCCCGGTTTTCCGTTTGAAAAAAGGCTATCATTTCCTGCGCCTGAAGTTTACTAAGGAAGGCCGGAAGAATCTGGAGCATTTTAACAAACTTCAGGATATGAAAAAACAATTGACTGTTTCCCCGGAGAAACCGACTCCCGGAAATATCCTCTTTCTTTATGTAAGCAAAGATTACCGCAGAAACGGAATCGGTACCGGGCTTCTCAAACAGATTTCAACAGAGAAGGATACGGATTATTCCATATATATGGACCAGCTGGATCAAAGAACCTTTATGGAAAGTCATGGTTTCGTAAAGAAAAACGAGGTTTCCCAGATGCGGGAGCTAAACAAAAAACGCTTCCGGGAAAGTGTAGCTCTTTATAAAAAAGAACCGCGTTGCGAAACACATTCATAAATTACGCAGGAGATAAATGGAAAATGAAAAAAATTGGAATCATGGCTGACAGCCACAGTGGCATTTTAAAACAAGAAGCAAAGGAACTGGATATTCATGTCCTTCCCATGCCTTTTTATCTGAATGGAGAACTGTTTCATGAAGACCTGGATTTTTCCAGAACAGGATTTTATGAGAAGCTGCGTGAAGGAGCAGATGTTTCAACTTCACAGCCTTCCCCACAGGAAGTTATGGAAATGTGGGACGAAATGCTTTTATCTTATGATCAGATCCTTTACATTCCGTTGAGCAGTAGTTTAAGCGGTTCCTGCATGACTGCTGCCGCCTTGTCTCAGGAACCCAAATACGAAAACAAAGTGTTTGTGGTAGATAACGGGCGTGTTTCCACACCCCTTCACCGTTCCATTCTGGATGCGATAGACCTGGTGGAAGATGGATATACAGCACCGCAGATCAAGGATATTCTAGAAGCTTCCCGTGAAAAAACCGTGATCTATGTCGGATTAAGCACACTGGAATATCTGAAAAAGGGAGGCCGTATCAATACCACCACAGCACTGGCCGCAAATCTTCTCAATATCAAACCGGTTATGAAATTTGGAACCGGTAAACTGGATGTTTTCCAGAAATGCAGAGGCATGAAAAAATCAAGAAAAGCCATGATCGATGCTATGCACAGAGAATTGGAAACAACTTTTAAAAAAGAATATGATGCCGGAAAAGTATATCTTATGGCTGCTTCCAGCAGCACTGCGGAAATTACCGCAGACTGGATCTCACAGATCCGGGAAAGCTTTCCGGGAATGGATGTGATGTGTGATGATCTTTCCCTTGGACTTTCCTGCCATATTGGCCCGGACGGACTGGGAATCGGATGTTCCTGCATGCCTTTATAAAAAACGTCTCAATATTTTCTGCAAATAATCCAGGGTTGTGGTATGATATTGTTATCAATACATAACAGGCAGATTTTATCTGTTATTATAGCACTTCCAACCATTCATGTTCTGCACAGCTGAACTCGATGCAGTAATTTCTGGGAGTGCTATGATCAGAAGGGAGAAATTATCATGGCAAAAACAATTAAAGAATTAACACAGGATCTTCTTCAGGCACCATCTGCATGCAAAGAAGTAAAAGAAGCGGCACAGAATTATCTGGATGCGGCAGGAACTGAGAAAGAAGCAGATGCGGCAACTGCTTACGTAAAAGAGCTGGAAGCAGATATCATGCCCATCGACGGACTGATCTCTTTTGCAGGTTCTGACATGGGCGCACAGGTATTTGGCGCAGATGACGCAAAAAAGATCCTGGCTCATGCTGAGGAGATCAAAGCTTCCGGTGCAAAATACTGTGACTGCCCAGCATGTGCAGCCTGCGAAGCACTTCTGAACAAAAAAGCAGAAATTCTGAAGTAATCACATGGCCCAGTTTGAAATTGAGATCAAGCTTCCATTAAAGAATCTTAAGGAAACCCTGAAATTTCTGACAGATCAGGGATTTCAGGAGACAGCACAGATCCAGGAAGAAGATACCTATTTTAACAGTGTCTATCATGATGTAAAAAAACGTGATGAAGCACTGCGTATCCGAACAAGCACAGACTGCAGATCCGGTATTTCTAAGACTCAGATTAATTTTAAGGGGCCCAAACTGGATAAAATCTCCATGTCCCGAATGGAACTGGAAACAGAAGTATCCGATGCAGAAGTGCTTAAAAATATTCTCATCCATTTGGATTTTTCTCCGGTAGCGTCTGTCATGAAAACGCGAAAGTATATGAAATGTGGCAGATTTACCGCCTGTCTGGATCAGGTAGAGGGACTTGGAGACTTTCTGGAGCTTGAGGTGATCGCAGAGCAGGAAAGTGAGCGGAAAGAAATTTTATCCAAAATGGAAGATCTGCTTGCCATATTGGGATATCACATGTCGGACACTGTACAGACTTCTTATCTCAGTATGCTTTCGAAAAAATTAAATAAAAATCTTTTTTAAACCAGCAGGAATATTTTCGTGTGAGTATCTAAGGTACAGAATACGGAAATGTTCCTGTTTTTTCTTTTCTTACAATTCTTCGGCGTTCCAAGTTTATCTATCATACTATAAATCCCACATCACAAAGCAACACCAAACCACATTCAATGTACATGTCATTACTATTGACCACTCGTGATTTTTGTTGCTTTATGTTTATTTTTATGTGGTTTATTGAATGTTTACAAGATTTTTTGCATTTTACATGTGGATTTATTGATATTTTTTCAAAAAAGCCCTTTACAAATCCACACAATCGGGCATATAATAAAGTCACAAACAACAAGAAAGCATATTGAAGCAATCGCAAACCCAACAATAAACCACATTTAAACACGGAGGAAATATATTATGAAAATTCTTGAATCTAAATTCGTACAGGGCTTTATCAAAATGGCAGATGATGGATATAAGCAGGGGTGGCATGAAAGAAACGGCGGAAACTTAAGCTATCGTCTGAAAGCAGAAGAAGTGGAAATGATCCGCCCACGACTGAACGCCCCCGGAGAATGGACCCCCATCGGTGTTGAGGTTCCGGGACTTGCCGGAGAGTTTTTCCTGGTAACAGGAAGCGGTAAATATTTCCGTAATATCATCGTTGACCCGGAAGTATGTCTTGCGATCATTGAGCTTGACGAAACAGGAACCAACTACCGTATCCGCTGGGGTCTTGTGGAAGGCGGTCGTCCGACCAGTGAGCTTCCAACTCATCTGATGAACCATGAAGTAAAGAAAAAACTTACCAACGGTAAACATCGTGTTATTTACCATGCACATACCACCAATACCATTGCACTTACCTTCGTTCTTCCCCTGGATGACAAGGTATTTACCCGTGAACTCTGGGAATCCGCAACTGAGTGTCCGGTAGTATTCCCGGATGGTGTAGGTGTCATCGGATGGATGGTTCCAGGTGGAAGAGAAATCGCGATCAAAACCGCTGAACTGATGAAAAAATATGATGTTGTTATCTGGGCGCATCATGGTATGTTCTGCTCAGGCGAGGATTTCGACCTGACCTTCGGACTTCTTCATACCGTTGAAAAATCTGCAGAGATCCTGGTTAAGATCTTATCCATGGCTCCACAGAAGCTGCAGACTATCACACCGAATAACTTCCGCGCCCTTGCAAAGGATTTCAAAGTAACTCTGCCGGAAGAATTCCTTTACGAAAAGAAATAAAATCCTTCATATGCAGCAAATCCTATAATCGGTATCTCTATCTGAAACTTTATCAGAAACAACCAAATATTTGCTGATTTTTGCCGATAAATCTGGTATGATAAAAACATATCTGGTTTATCAGCAAATTAATATCAGAAAGGATATGGATAAGGTATGGAAGAATTATATAAAGCGATCGAAGAGAAGATCAAGGCAAGCGGATACCCGCGAAAGATTTCCGGAGAGGACGTTTACGACGACATCTGCGATCAGATCGATGGGAAAGAGAATGGAAGCTATGTGCTGCTTTCCAAATTTGATGATGATGTGATCTTTGAATATCATATCTCAATTATGGACAGTGAATTTAATCTGGGTGTTCTTACCATGCGTACTCCGGAGGGTGTATTCGAGACAGATTTTGATAAATAAGTTAAGTACGGATTTTGATTTTGGGTCATGGATATAATACAGATGTCCATAATCACTGCTTAAGGTTTTTTGAACCCTACAGGGAATTTGAGATTTTCTTGATCTGATTAAATATATAGAGGCAGTTGATTTACATAATTTATATTATGTGAACTAACTGTCTCTATATTTATATGCAATGCATGTCAAACGAATCAGTTACTCCGCAGTCCCATTATTCATCAGTCCTCGCGAAGACGTACCGCCTTGGCCGCCTGACGCCGTCTGGCATCATCCAGAGCCGCATAATGCTTCTTAGTAGTATTGACATCCTTATGACCCAAAACATCCGCTACAAGGTAAATATCACCGGTTTCCTGGTACAGGGCAGTACCATAGGTGCTGCGAAGCTTATGCGGGGTGATCTTTTTTGTAGTTGTGATCTCCCTGGCATATTTTTTAACCAGATTCTCGATAGCCTGAACACCGATCCGGCGGCGTTGGGTAGAATAGAAGAGAGCGTGCTCATGGCCTGCCAGAGGCGTAATATTCTCCCTGACTTCCAGATATTTCTTCAACGCTTTTTCTACTTCAGGACCAAAGTATACAACCATTTCATTTCCGCCTTTTCGGGTAACTTTGATTCCATTGTTTTTGAAGTCTACATCCTCAACATCCAGTCCGACACATTCCGATACTCGGATCCCGGTACCAAGAAGGAGAGTAACAATAGCAAGATCTCTGTCCTTCGTTTTTTCATGGTACATCCGTTTCTGCCCGGTCAGCGTATCTCCGCAATGCTCAATATAATCCAGCAGCATGGCAACCTCATCTGTATCCAGACGAATAATATTCTTATCATGGATCTTGGGCACATCGATCAGAACAGACGGGTTGGTGGTGATCATTTCATGTTTATAATAGTAAGCATAAAAACTTCTTAAAGCAGAAATTTTACGTTTGACGCCACGTTCACCATTTGTTTCCGTTTTGGAAGAGTCCGCGGATTTATAAACTTTGAGAAATTCTTCATATTCCTCAAGATCAACAGCTTTGACCTGATCCAGAACATCAACTGTGAAATCCGACATGGTTTTGTCTTTGAACATTCGATTTTGCTCCAGTAAAAACTGGAAAAATATACGAATGTCATATGCATAGGAAATTCTGGTCTTGGTTGTAGTCGTTGCATCGATAGCCCGGAAATAATCCCTGCAAAATGGCGGAAGCGTTTTTAAAACCTCACGGAGTTTTAAAGTATTGTCAATGTCATTTTGTTCGTGGTAAGTAATTTTGTTATCCATAAAAACTCCTTAATATATAAATTTTACATAATTTGCAGGAAATACCTGAAACACCTGTTAAAAGAAGTGGTTTTACACTCATCTATATCTATACGACAAACCCGAGTTTTTCAAATAGATGGGTAGTATAAACAGCTACTTCCTACAAAATTGTCTGTTTTTGATAAATTTTCAAGTAAATAAAGTGCCTCCTTATGGAAGCACTTTTTATTATTATTTGTCGTTACCCTCTGAGGCTTTCATCAAAAATAACGGTAAACGGTCCGTCATTTTCCAAAGATACTTTCATATCTGCACCAAAAATTCCATGTTCTACAACCGGAACCTGTTTACTGGCTTCCGAAATAATATATTCATATAATTTATTTGCTTCATCCGGTGCACCGGCTTCTATAAAGCTTGGACGGTTTCCCTTACGGCAGTTTGCATATAAGGTAAACTGTGAAACCAAAAGCAATTCCCCGTTTACATCCGCCAGGGACAAATTGGTCTTTCCATTTTCATCCTCAAAAATACGAAGTCCCAGAAGCTTTTTCAGATACCAGTCTGCATCCTCTTTGGTGTCCTCACGGCCAACGCCGATCAGAACAAGAAACCCTTTTCCGATTTTTCCGACAATTTCTCCGTCTACTTTGACTTCTGCATGATTTACACGCTGAATTACAAATTTCATAACCTGTTCTTCCTCCGTCTCCGTCTGTTTTTCTGCTTCAATCGAAAGCCTATATATTTCGCCTGAATAAATTTAACTAAAAATGTAAACATTCGTTTAATTTCATCCCAAGCCCCGGACCAGATTCTGTTTTTTTCCGCTTTTACTGTAACTTCCTGTGCTTTTGATACGGATTTTTTCACCGGCATTGGCAGGACCTTTCCGGAAACGGGGTCTACACAATCAATATTTCTATAAAACTCAGCATCTGCAGACATATCTTTTTCATCAAGACTACGTCCGATCAGCTTCCATACGGCAGCATTCAGCACAGCAAATACCGGAACTCCAACGATCATTCCCGGAACTCCAAATAAACCACCACCGACCATGATTGCAACAATAACCATAAAGCTGGACAGTCCGGTCGACTCACCCAGGATCTTTGGTCCAAGGATATTTCCGTCAAACTGCTGAAGGATCAGAATAAAGATCAGGAAATACAAGCTCTGAATGGGATCTACCAGCAAAATAAGAAGAAAACACGGAACTGCTCCCAAATATGGCCCGAAAAACGGAATAACATTTGTAACTCCAACGATCACACTGACCAGAATCGCATATGGGGTTCCGATGATCGATGTTCCAACATAACACAATACACCGATAATTGCGGAATCCAGGATCTTTCCGCTGATAAATCCACCAAAGGTTTTATGCGTAAAACGCATGGAATGAACAAGAAAGGTTGCCCATTTGGTTGGAAGAACTGCATAAACAGCCATTTTTGCCTTGGCAACAAATCCCTCTTTATCCGCCAGTATATAAAGAGATACGATCGCTCCAATAAGGAAATTCTTCAAAAAAACAAGAAGATCCAGAAAGCTTGCGGATATATTTTTCATCATAAACTGCATCTGGGGAAGGATCGTATTTGTCAGATACTCCTGTAATCTGCTGGAATACTGATTGATCTGGCTGATCATATCCGGATTCAGTTTCCATCCCTTTTCCACGACGGAATTTAACCAGTTTTCCACTACACTTACATAATGAGGAAAACTGTAGATAATATTCATGATGCTTCGAATCAATTGAGGAAGGATCATCATGACAAGGGCATAAATGACCAGAAACATAAGAAATACAGAAAGGATCACACAGATCCAGCGTACTACTTTCCTCCCCTTTTTCTGAAGTGCTTTATTCCTTTTTTCAAAAATCGGAAAAATGATCTTCCTCTCCAAAAAATTAACAATGGGAGTTAGCAGATATGCTATGGCAGCTCCGTAAATGATCGGCGCCATAATACCGAAAAATGTTTTAATTCCGGTGATCAGAGATTTCATATGGAAAATCCCGTAATAAAATAAAATACTGGCAGCAATAACCAGAAATGCAGTCACACCTAACTGCACATAGCGATGGTTCCAACGAATTTTCATAGTAATTTCCTCCACCAGGTGATTATAACATAGCATCTCTGGTTTGTGTCTAAAAAAAACATAAACATTATTTTCCAATAACCTGCAAAGATAAATTCCGACTTCAGGGTATCGCGCTGATACAGAAAACACCCCGCCATAAAATGGCAGGGTGCCTAAAAATCTGATGTTTATTTTTTCAGGCTGTCATAAATGTGAATGGCTTCGATAATTGCCTTCGCAGTTCCATCAATGCCAAGCTTGCTGCTATCCAGACAAAGATTATAGCTGTCCGCAGATCCCCATTTCTTGTTGGTATAATAATTATAGTAGCTGGAACGGCTTTTGTCTGTTTTGTTGATCATGTCCTTGGCCTCTTTGGCATTTTTATTGTATTTCTGAGCAATACGGTTGATACGCCAGTCAAGGTTTGCATGAACAAATACACTGAAACAATCCGGATTATCTGCAAGTGCATAATCCGCACATCTGCCGACCATTACACAGGGACCTTCTGAAGCCAGCTTCTTGATTGCCTCAAACTGTGCAAGAAAAATCTTATGGTTCATAGGCATGTCTGTAAATCCGGCTGAGGAATACCCAAATGAATAAGTATCCATTACAAGAGAATAAAGAAAACTGTTTGTTGGCTTCTCATCATGATGCTCAAACAGCTCCTTGCAGATCCCACTGTCATTGGCTGCGTGCTCCAGCAGCTCTTTATCATAGCATTTGATTCCAAAATATTTAGCAACTTCCTGGCCGATCTGTCTTCCGGCGCTGCCATATTTACGACCGATAGTAATAATAGAACTTGTTGTATTGTTACTCATAACAGCCACATCCTTTCTGCTCAGATTCAGCGAATTTGCAAATATTAACTCCGCTTCCTCTTTAATATAGTTATTATACACTATATTTCACAAGTTTTCCAGCTATTTTCGCAATTTTGTCAGCAATTTAACAAAATATTCCGGAAGTGGGGCTGTAAATTCCATATATTCCCCGGTACGTGGATGAACAAATCCAAGGATCATTGCATGAAGTGCCTGTCCCTCCAGATGATAGGGATTTCTGGATGAACCATACACCGTGTCCCCAAGAAGCGGATGTCCGATACTGGCCATGTGCACACGGATCTGGTGGGTACGGCCTGTTTCAAGACGACATTCCACATACGTGGCCTCGCCAAAACGTTCCAGCACTTTGTAATGTGTTATTGCGTCTTTACCATTTTTATGATTGATGGCCATTTTTTTACGATCTGTCGGATGCCGTCCAATAGGTCCCTCTATGGTTCCCTCATCCTCTTTCAGATTTCCCTGCACAACTGCCCGGTAGCGTCTGCGGATACTGTGACATTTCAGCTGTTCTGCCAGATCCCGGTGAGCAATATCATTTTTGCATACCAACAATGCCCCGGTGGTATCCTTATCAATTCTGTGGACAATTCCAGGCCGCATCACTCCGTTAATACCGGAAAGGCTGTCACCACAATGTGCCATAACTGCATTGACCAATGTTCCCTGATAATGCCCGGCTGCAGGATGTACAACCATCCCTTTGGGCTTATTAACGATCAGTACATCTTCATCCTCGTAAAGAATATCCAGCGGAATATCCTCCGGAACGATATCCGGCTCACTGGAATCCGGGATCTCCAGATGGATCCTGTCATTTTCACGGACCTTATAATTAGATTTGGCAGCCTTCTCTCCCACGGTAATCTGTCCTTCTTTCAGAAGTTTCTGAAGGAAAGACCTGGAAAGACCGCTGTCTTTCTCAGCAAGATAGCGGTCGATTCGTATACCTGATTCTTCTTTTTCTACTGTATAATCATATATTTCCATTTATATCTCCTACAAGAACAGACAGATACATGATATATCTCTCTGCCCGGATCACTGTTTGATATTCAGAAACGCAAAATCATCATCTCTGTATTTCGTGCATACAAACAGGATCAGAAAAATTCCACTTACAACCACATAAACATCCGCAAGATTAAATACCGGAAAATCGATCAGGGAGAAATAGATAAAATCGATCACATATCCTCTGAAAAAACGATCGATAAAATTTCCCAGTGCACCAGCTGCAAGTACTGTAGCAATGGTGAGCAACGGCAGATAAAACCGCTCTTTCGGAATACGGATCCATGCATAGAGGATCACTCCCAGAAACAGTACACTCACAATGGCAAAAAAGAGTACACTTCCCTGAAACATTCCAAACGCAATTCCCCTGTTTTCCGGATAGAGATAATGAAGTTCAAGTACGCCGGGAATCAGCGAAACCGATGGTTGTCCTTTCAGATACAGATATGACAGCCATTTTGCTCCCTGATCCGCAGCCACGAGTAAGATCAGCAAAAAAATGTCCCCCGACATACACTTACTAAAAGACATTTTCTGATGATGGTTAACACGACTGATCATAGAGTTATCTCCTGAATACAGGAAAGCATTTCTTCATCGGTAACTGTTTTGTCGATAAAGCTTTTTCCGATACCATCCATCAGGATAAACCTGATATGTCCCTGTTCCATTTTTTTGTCTTTCTTTGTTGCGGAAAGAACTTCTTCCGGAATAAGACCATCTACATGCACCGGAAGATCGTAATCCGAACATCCCTGGCAGATTTCCTGATATTCTTCTTTGGTCAGAAGTCCTCGTTTCATGGAAAGATATGCCGCAGCTACCAGTCCGACTCCCACACACTGTCCGTGGAGCAGGGTGAAATTCTTAAGTTTTTCTACTGCATGCCCCACAGTATGTCCCAGGTTAAGAAGCGCACGCTCTCCCTGTTCCTTAGGATCACGCTCCACAACGCCTGCTTTGATCTCACAGCATCTGCGTACCATTCTGGCAATCTGTTCCATATCCAGCTTTTTGATCCCTTTCTGCTCACAGCATACATAGCGGAAAAAATCTCCATCACAGATCAATCCTGTTTTTAAAATCTCACCCATTCCGCAGGCAAACTGTTCTGCCGGAAGCGAAGAAAGAGTGCTTAGATTCATATATACAAGACGTGGCTGGTGAAAAGCTCCTACCATGTTTTTGTACTGCTGAAAATCTACGCCGGTTTTTCCGCCAACGCTGCTGTCTACCTGTGCAAGCAGTGTTGTCGGTACCTGAATGAAGTCAATCCCCCTGAGATAAGTTGCCGCGCCAAATCCGGTAAGGTCCCCTACCACACCACCGCCTAATGCAACAAGCAGACTTTTTCGGTCAAGACCATTTTGGATCAGGGCCTGATACAATGCCGAAACGGTATTAAGGTTTTTGTTTTTTTCTCCTGCCTCAAAGGTGAACACAGAAATATCGGAACTTACCTCACTTAAAACCTGTTTTACAGATTCTTCATACAGTGGTCCCACATTAGAATCTGTTACAATGCAGATTTTTCTGTCAACAAGTCCTTCTTCCTTCATAACCTGTGCCAGATTAGAAAAATCTTCTTCAAAACAGATGGGATAATGAAAATCACCTTCTCGTTTTACAAGTAATTTTGATGCTGTCATTGCGTTTTCCTCCTAGCTGTTCAGATATAAAGCAGAATCCGTACCCCAAGACGTCCTTTTTTTGTCTGACGGGATACCCCATCATAAATAAAACGTCCCTTTTTCCGAACGGATATGATGTCTCCCTCTTTGGGCTCATAACCATTGGATGTGATCAGTTTTCCATTTACAAAAACAAGCCCTTCTTCAATAC